>JAEWSL010000040.1 GCA_023398295.1 Elusimicrobiota bacterium
ATAAACTCCATCACGCGGTGCAGGGCAGAGCCAAACGCGAAATAAGGCTTAGGCAACTCGGGAATTCTTAAAACATAGCGGAACTTATACTTAAGCGGGCATTCCCTGTACATACCCATTTTGGAAAAAGAAAAATTAAGTTTTGCGGGCATAGGCCTCCCCTAATATTATTATATAGTTTATCATTTAGGCGCGTCTTAAACAACCCGCCGCCGCAGAGGATAATGCCTTTTCAAACACTCTCTTAAAGACAAGAAGAAAACGCTATCTTTGTAACATATGCCAAAGCGGAAATAAGGGCCGCGGCGGGTATTGTTACTATCCACGCCCAGACTATCTTGCCCGCAACGCCCCAGCGAACGGAGTTTATTCTCCTAAACATACCTATGCCCACTATACCGCCGGTTATGACATGAGTCGTGCTTACCGGCACGCCTAGGAAAGAGGATATAAATAAAGAAAGGGCCGAGCCGGACTCCGCGCAAAACCCGTCAATAGGTTTAAGGCGCGTAACTTTCTGTCCCATAGTTTTAACTATTCTCCACCCGCCCGAAAGCGTGCCCAAAGCAATAGCCAAATGGCACAAAACCACGACGCTTATCGGGATAAAGAATTTTGCGCCGGAAGCTAAAAGCGCCGCCTCGTGATTGGTAAGCAGAAAGTCGCGCACCGCGCTTACGCCTTCAGCCGAAGAGGTTATC
Organism: Elusimicrobiota bacterium; assembly: GCA_023398295.1. Taxonomy (GTDB): domain Bacteria; phylum Elusimicrobiota; class Elusimicrobia; order Elusimicrobiales; family Elusimicrobiaceae; genus Proelusimicrobium. Next base: position 702 of record JAEWSL010000040.1, read on the forward strand.
CCTCCGAACAAAAGCATCGCTATTATGCCCATGGTTTTCTGGGCATCGTTGCCGCCGTGCCCCAAACTGTAGGCCGCGGCCGAAAATAATTGTCCTTTCCTAAAAATATGGTCCACCTTAAAAGGATTAGTATGGCTGAAAAGGCGGAACACCAGGCTTGCCATAGTCAAGCTTAAAAGCAGGCCTAATACGGGGGCGATGACGATAAAGACTAGTATTTTCATAATCCCGCCCATAAGCAGGGAGCTAACACCGCCCTTTACCAAAGCCGCACCGATAATGCCGCCGATTAGCGCGTGGGAGGAACTTGAAGGCAAACCCCACCACCAGGTAATAATATTCCACACGCAAGCGCCAACCAACGCGGCAAAAACCAAGTTTGTGTCCACTATGGAAATATTTACAATGCCGCTGCCTATTGTCTTAGCCACGCCGACATGGAAGACAAATAAAGCCGCGAAATTAAAAAAAGCGGCCCATATTACAGCCGCTTTAGGAGATAGAACCCTCGTTGAAACTACCGTTGCAACCGAGTTGGCCGCATCATGAAACCCGTTGAGGTAATCAAAGAAAAGGGCCAAGGTTATCAGAAAAATTATCCAAAGCATAATAGTGCTCCCAAAAGCTTAGTTATTCTTAACGATAATTGATTCCACGACATTTGCGATGTGTTCGCAAAGGTCGGTCACGTTTTCGGCCGCTTCAAGAAGTTCTTTTTGCTTGATTACGGTTATGGCGTTGGAGTTTTTATCGTCGTTAAGGATTCTTGAAATGGCCTCGTCGCGGATTTCGTCGGCAAGGTTTTCAAGGCGGTTAATTTCTATACACTGCCTCAAAGTTTCCTTAAGATTTTTGTTGCTTCTTATGGAATTTACCACTTTTTGCAAAGCCTGCACGGATTTTTCTATGATATCGGCAAGCTTTTTGGATTCTTCGCTGGGCGCGCTGATTTTATAGAGGTAGAAACGATTTACAATCATATAGAGCGCGTCTATTACATTGTCCATATTATTTGCAAGGTCAAGGATATCCTCGCGGTCAAAGGGGGTGATAAAACTTTCGTTAAGCTTGTTGATGATATTGTGGGTTATCTCGTCGCCTTTATGTTCAATTGCGTGCATTTTATCCACATTGTCCCTGTTAATAGCGGAGGTTGAAATAATTATCTTAAACAATTCCGCGCCTTCAAGCACATTAGATACCTGAGCGTCAAACAAATCAAAGAACTTTGTTTCTTTGGGCATAAACAGCATAGGTTTGTCTCCTGTAGGTAAGACTTTTATAACGGCAGTCAATATTATTATACCATTTTGCCCGCAATCAAAAATAAGCCGCGCCCGCGCGCATAGTGCGCGGGCGCAAAGCCCAAAACAAGCTTAAATTATGTTTTCTGAGCGGCTAGAAAACCAAAGCCCAAGTCAAAGCGGCGGCAGCCGAGGAGGGAACGGTGTGCCCGTCTATATCGGCGCTTTCGCTGCTTATGGCGCCGGCAAGTTCAATGCGCATTCTGAGCATATCAAAACCTATGCCGGCGGTATAAAACATAGCGGAGTTGCTGTTGGCCAAATTCTTATTAATACCGACGCGAAGCGGCAGGGCAAAATTCTTGCCGTTAATAACTTTAAGTTCCGCGCCTAGGGCCAGCTGGCGCGAATTAAAATCGTTTATAAGCGTGCTGTTTTCGGTTATATCAAGGTCGGCCGCGAGCGTTATAAACTTAAGCGGGTTAACCGCCGCGCCCACGCGCACCTGCGGTTTTAACTGATAGTCTTCTTTATTCCAGCTTGCCGCGATTGCGGGATTTGTGCCGACGGGGACGTCTGGTCTCTCAAACTTAGGGCCGTTTATGTTTTTAGCCGTAATGCCAAAACGCGGATTAAAAATGATGTTTGTGCCCAGCAGACGGCTCAAGTTAAGCATGGCGCCCAAATCAACGCCGAGATTGGTGGTATTCTTTTTATTGTCATAGGCTTTGTCAAGGATATTACTTATATCCTGGTCGTCGGTCATAATCATGACGCCGCTTTCGGCGGTATATCCGCTTATGACTTTAACGTTGCCGCCCACTTTTAAGCCCTTGATAACTTCCATGCCATACCCCAAAGACACCTCGCCGAAAGTGGCCGCGTCGGCCATGGCGTGGGTTGTGTTATCGTCGTAGGAACCCGTGGCTATATTGGAAATTATTTCTTTTGCGTCGCCCATGTTATCGGCCGCTACTTGAATGGCAGAAGCAATATCCTGCGACGAAGAGCCCGCGTTAACGGCCCCGTTAATTATAGCGTTTGCAAGCTGGGTGGAATTTGTGTAAGAGCCGCCTAAAAGGTTATTTAAGCCGCTAAAAACGCCGTTTGAGTCAATAGAATTTGCAAGCTTTTGGGCCGAAGCCTGATTGTCGGCATTGACGGGTGTGGTGATAGCCCCAAGCTGAAGGCCGTTTACGCCGTCGCTTAAACCTATATTTTTTAAGTCTACCACGGGCAGTATCGCGCCGTTGCCCAAAGCGCGCGCCGTAACGGCAAAGTTCTTGATTTTGAAACCTACTCCGGCATCTGCGTTTATTATGGCGCCGGCGTCGCTGCCGGTAAGTTTTGCGATATTGGACATGCCTTCAAAAATGGCGGCTATATCCTGCGCGCTGGGCGCGTTATCGTCGGAAATATCGTCGGCAAGCTGTTTATATTGATTGGTCTTGTCAACAAGGCCGCTTACGCCGTTAAGCACATCTTTTGTAGTTTCTAGGGAAACGCCGGCGTTTATAGTAAAGCCGTTATCTCTTACACCCTCGTCCTGAGCAAGGCCGGCGGGGTTCCAGTATTGGGCATCGGTGCCGCTTGTGTCGGCTACGCCCGCGCCGCCCATACCCATAGCGCGCGTGCCCACAAATTGCCACGACTGCGCCAAAAGCGGCGCGCCCGCGGCGGCAAATAAAGCCAAAACAAAAACTTTTTTGAACAAAGATATCTTCATATACCCTCCCGATACGCTTGATAAATAATTATGGAAAAATTGCTTTATTTTGTCAACTTGCCGATTTATTAAGTAAAGGAAATTTTATATAATAATATATAAATAAAAACTTTTTTCGGACGCCCCCATAGCTCAATGGATAGAGCATCTGCCTTCTAAGCAGGAGATATAAGTTCGATTCTTATTGGGGGTATTTTTAATCGCCATCTTTTTGAAGAAATGAATTTTTTTCTAGCTTTTCACGTACAGAAAACGGGCTTTGATTTTTAACTTAAAAATCAAAGCCCGTAACAATTTGAAAAATACTTATATTACCGCCGCATTATTTTTCTGCCGGGGAATCTACATAAACTTCTTTTCCGTCCACAATTATCGCCACTTTGCCTTTTTTGAATTTAATATCTCTCAAAGTAGGAGTTATTGTACGTTTAGTTCCAGTTAATTGGTCAAGGGAAGTAATAAGGCCCTCAATATCGTCCCATGTAATTTGAGTGCCCCAGTTCATAATGCCATAACCTGGCTCTTTGGTATACACAGGATATGTTTTCTCTCTTTTTTTGTTCTGACTGGCAGTAACGGTGGTATCATATTCGTCGCCCAAACCAAAGTGATGGCCTACTTCGTGCAGAATCATAGGAAAAGTCTGCTCCCTCGTATTAAAACTACAATTTAATTTTTCCGCTTTAGTCGCCTTATATTCGTCAAAAGCTTTTCTCGGGCCTGACATCTTGGAACTATTCCAATCTCCTTTGTGTATGCAGACATAGCGAAAGGAACCTTCCTTAAACGAAAACGCATGAGGAATTTCCGCATTGCTGCCGTAAGCGGCCTGCTGTTCTTTGTTCATCGGGGGGATACATTTATCAAAACTATAGAACACCCCGAAATCAGGCTGAACTTGGTCAGCTGTAATAGTGAAATATCTTAGCTGATTGCCTCTGACGGATACATCAACAAATTTCTCGTTACACGGGCCTATGTTTTTAAGTTTTACATCTTTCCTAAGGAGTTTGGATATATCCTTTAATTCTTCTGCGCGGGGACTATTTTCAATGGTATTTGCAACGCCTACCGTCCACTCTCTGAAGGCAATTTCAAATTGTTCGGCAAGATCGTCTAAAGACATCACCGCCTGCTCAGGGTTTGCACCGCCCAAAGAAACGCAATAGGTAATTACATCTTGGTCTAAAAACTTTCCCGCCAAAGGCTTAAAATCATCGTCGCGGCTCCACGGCAAACCGGCGTAGGCCGAGACGGCCGACAGCGAAAAAAACGAAATAATTGTTAACATCAGCGGTATTTTGTTTGTTCTCATATGTAAGTC
>JAEWSL010000010.1 GCA_023398295.1 Elusimicrobiota bacterium
TTTGAGCCTCGGCACGGTTTACAGAAACTTAAACCAACTTGCCGAAAACGGCGACATTCTGCGCTTAAACGGACTTGACGGAAGAGTGCACTTTGACCATAATACCTGCAAGCACTGCCACATTATATGCCAAAAATGTTCGGCCGTGAGCGATATTTTGCTGAGCGATAATTTTTTTAATGAACTTAAAAAAATTAAAAAGAGTTCTCCCTTTGAAGTCAAAGGCTGCGAAATTATTTTGCGCGGCATTTGCAAAAAATGCCAAAAGGAAGAAGGCAATTAAATTTCTTTTGGCCGCCGTATCTATCTGGGTAAGTTTTCTACGGGCCCGTTTAATCAACGGGCCCGTTTTTTTGTACAATGGTAAATGATAAAACATCTAAGGAGGCTGTATGAAAAAATATGCGGTTTTACTTGCAGTTATGTTTCTTTCCTGCGCAAACTTATACGCGGGACATAAAAAATTAAATCTTAATAATTTGACCTTGGAGCAAATTATAGGCCAAACTCTTGTAGTACGCGTTGACGTGGGAGAGGAAGATAAATACGAACAGGCCGTTAAAGACGGGCTTATAGGCGCCGTCCTTATCAAAAGAACGGGCGGCTATCAGGCCGGCGAGGCCGATGTTAAACGCGCCGAAACTCTTGCCGTTGTTTCAAAATTAAGAGAGTGGGAAAAGCAGTCCCCCCACAAAATTCCTATGCTTATCGCCTTTGATTACGAGGGCGGCGCGGTAGTGTCGCCTATGTTTTTGGGCTTAAAGCAACTACCCTCAAACATGCTTATGAGCGCAGGCGGCAATAAAGAGGATATATATAATATGTTCCGCCAGAGCGGCAAAGAAATAAAAGCCATGGGCGGCCAGATAAGTTTCGCGCCCGACTTTGACGTTAACACTAACCCCAAAAACCCGATTATCGGCACGCGCTCTTTCGGTTCGGACGCTAAAACCGTAGGCAAAAACGGCGCGCAGGCCCTAAAAGGTTTGCAGAAAGAAGGCGTGGCCGCTTTTGCAAAGCACTTCCCAGGGCACGGCGACACCGTCACAGACTCCCATCTTGATAAACCCGTTATGGATATGCCCTACAATGAGCTTTGGCGCCAGCATATAGCCGCTTTTAAGACCGCCGTTGACAACGGGGTTTGGGGCATAATGTCCTCCCACGTAGTCTATCCCGCGCTAGATGATAAATATTCTTCTACCTTTTCCCATAAAATCCTGACAGATTTACTGCGCGGCAAACTTAAGTTCAAAGGAGTAGTAGCAACCGACAGCCTTGATATGGAAGGCGCAAAAATGGAACACGGCATACCGCAGGCCGTAACGGAAGCTTACGCCGCCGGCGCAGATATGCCCCTAATCGGCAAAGAGCTGCCCTACGACACCGTAACTTACGTCAAAGAACAAATAGCAAACGGCTCTCTGTCCGAAAAAAATATCAGGGCGAGCGCGCAAAGAGTAATTGACTTAAAAAATAAGACGGGGCTTTATAAGTCAACGCGCTCTGCCAAAGGCCCCAAAAGCTTTAATAAGTACGCGCGCAAAATAGCAAAAGAAGGCGTTGTTCTGGTAAAAAACGAAAACAAAATCGTGCCCATTAAAAACAAAGGCGGCCTTTGCACTATTTTCTTCTCGGAGCCTATTTTGGCAAACCAGATAAGCGAAATTGAAACGCCCTTTAAGCAAAGCGGGTGGGAAGTAAAAAGCGTGCGCTCAGAGCAAATCCCAACTGAAGAAACTTTGCAGGCCGCCCTTGAGTGCGCAAAAAGCAAAGACCTTGTAATTATCGGCAGCACGCAAAAGTACAGCGCGCCCGAAGAAATGCAAAAGAAAATTATTGACTCCGTGCTGGAGCAAAACCCCAATGCCGTTTTAATTTCCGTCTTAAGCCCTTACGACATCAAAGATTACCCGCAGGCTAAAACGGTTTTGGCCGTCTTTGGCCCTACGGCCTTTGCCATGCAAAGCGCAGGCCAGATAATCCTTGGGCAGATACCGCCAAAAGGCGTTATGCCCACAAAGTTGTAAGTTATACAGATGAGAAAAGCCGCACTTTATATCCCTCTGTTTTTAGCCGTCTGCGTATGCTGCGCGTGTAACGCGCAGCATACGCGGCGCGGCGCGGCGGCGCAGACGGCGCGCAAAGTTCAAACTCCGTCCGAACAACCCGCGCAAGCGGCGCAGACCGCGCCCAAAGAGAGCCTGCGCGGCGTTTGGATAGCAAGCGTAAGTAATATTGACTACCCCTCCAAACCCGCCCTAAGCGAAAAAAAGCAGAAAGAAGATTTTATAAAAATCTTAGACGAAGTCAAAGCGCTCGGCTTTAATACCGTCGTTGTTCAGGTGCGGCCTACGGCGGACACTTTTTGGCCCTCCTCGCTTGAGCCCTGCTCTTTTTACTTAAGCGGAAGGCAGGGCAAATGCCCCTCCTATGACGCGCTTGCTTTTATGATAGAGCAAACGCATAAGCGCGGCATGCAGTTCCACGCGTGGTTTAATCCGTTTCGCGTGGCGCAAAACCCTAAAATAAAAATGTACCCAAAGCACCCCGCGCTTCAAAACAGACAATGGGCCGTCAAATACGGCAACGAACTTTATTATAATCCGGCAAACAAGCAAGCGCGCGAACATTCCATAGCCGTAATAACCGAGGTTGTAAAAAAATATCCTATTGACGCCGTCCATCTGGACGATTACTTTTACCCTTATCCCGTGACAAAGAAAAATAAAACCGTCCCTTTCCCCGACGCAAAAGAATATAAAGCTTATTTAAGCGCGGGCGGCAAACTTTCTTTGGGAGACTGGCGGCGCGGCAACGTAAACACTTTTGTGGGGGATTTATCGCGCGAGATTAAAAAAATAAACCCTAAGATGCCCTTTGGCATAAGCCCCTTTGGGATATGGCGCAATAAAGATAAGGATAAAAGCGGCTCTGCCACCAAGGCGTTTTCTTCCTACGACAGCGGCCTTTACGCCGATACAAGGCTTTGGATAGAACGCGGGTGGATAGATTACGTCGTCCCCCAGCTTTACTGGGAAAACGCGCACAAAACCGCGTCTTTTAAGGTATTGCTTGACTGGTGGTCAAAGGAAATTACGCGCAATAAAAATGTTAAACTTTATATAGGCCTTGCGGCTCACAAACACGGCAATCCGTGGAATAAAAAAGAACTGCAGACACAGTTAGAGCAAATTAAGAAAACCAAAAATATTGACGGCGTAATTTTCTTTAGCGCAAAACCTATTATAGAAAATCAAAGCGGCGTGCAAAAAATAATCAGGAAGGAGTTTTTATGACAAATTTTGATACTTTATCTTTTTTTATAGGCCTTGCGGCAGGTGTTATAGGCGGGGTTGTCCTATTTAAGATTTTTACAAAAAACTCCTCCCCCGCGGACGTCGGCTATTTTAAGGACGAACTTGCAAAAAAACAAAAAACGCTGGAGGAAAAAGAACTTAAAATAAACGAGCTTACCTCCGCCCAGGCCGCGCTTAACGCGCAGGTGCAAACGATAGAAAAACTGCAAAAAGATTTTGAAGAGCATCAAAAAAACGCCATTAAAAATCTGGCTCAGGAGATTTTAGAAAACAAAATAAAATCTTTGGGCGAGCAGGCTAAAACGGAATTCTCGCCGCTGCGCCAAGATATAACTACTTTTCGCGCCAAGCTTGAAACCCTTGAGCAGACAAACCGCGACGGCCAGGAAAAACTAAAGCAGGAAATCAAAGATATCATCAGCTTCAGCGGCACTCTTAAGGAAACCGCAAACGATTTAACCGCCGCCTTAAAAGGCGATCCCGCCACCAAATGTATGTGGGGCGAGGTAACTTTAGCCAACTTGCTTGAGCGCGCGGGCCTGCAAAAAGAAATTGACTATCTTGAGCAGTATCCCGAGGGCCGCCACCGCCTTGACGTTTTGCTAAAGCTGCCGCAAAATAAGTGGCTTGTAATAGACTCCAAAACCACATTTACCAATTATATGAATTACGCCGCCGCAAAAGACGAGGAGGAAAAACAAAACTACCTCGCCGCTCATATAAAGGATATAAGGGACACCATAAAAGATTTGAGCTCAAAGAAATATTACCAGGACGCGCAAAACCCAAAATCGGCCGTCTTGGATACGGACTTTGTTTTGATGTTTGTAAACCCGCCGGCCGCCTTAGACAGCGCGCTTAACTCCGATGTTGAGCTTATAAGCGAAGCGTGGAAAAAGGGCGTCCTTTTGGTATCTGCGCCGACGCTTATTAATACCATTGAAATCGTAAAGAGGATTTGGAATATTGAAAAGCAGCGCGAGGATATGCAGCAGGTCGTTGACCTAATAAAGAAATTAAACGTTAAATTTACCAATTTCCTAAATCAGTTTTCCGTAGCTTCAAACAGGCTTGAAGAGGCCTCAAAAGCGCTGCAGACCGCGCGCGGACATATTGACGGCGACAAAGGCGCAATACTGCCCGTGATAAACGAGATACAAACAACCTATCAGACCGAAATTGCCGATAACGGCGCAATTGCCAAAGCGGGTTTTGACTATGACGGCAAAGGCGGACAAAAAACCGAAGAGTAGTTTTGTTGGAAACATTTCAAAAAGTATATACAGTATACTGAGCGCTAGAAGAAGAAGGCGTTTCTTTACCCGTCATGGCTTTGCAAAGCTTTATGGCTCTGTTGTTTGAAGTACTCGCGTAGCATGATTTTCCTTTCCAACTATTACCAAAAAAGTATATAGTGTTGGCAAGCCCGCCGGTGTTTAATATACATCCGCCGCTATTACCACCGGCATTAAAATAACAGTTTCCCCAATTATAAGAAACCGTACTAGAGCCTAAAGTGGCATTGCCGAAATCTATGTCAAGAAGAGCAGGGTCCGAAGTAAAAGCCGAAGCCGTAAGATAATATCGCTGTTCAGCCAAAGCTATGCTGTTGGTCAAATCCATTATTGAGGAAAACTTTGCCTTATCTCTTGCAAGCTGATATTGCGGCAGGGCAATAGCGGCAAGTATGCCGATGATTAAGACGACAATTAGCAATTCAATTAAAGTAAACCCCTTTTTCATAAAAAATCCCCTGATACTGATATAGTTAGAGTTTATTAAAATTTTACCTGACGCGCAAGATTAACAACTATTATAGTGTTAAGAGCATATATCTCGGGCGCACAATTTTCCAATTTTTTTGGCTGTGCGCTTGGGCGCACTCTTGGCAAATGGGCTAATTTACGCAAATGCCAAGCTTCGCTTTCTTTTGGCTCGCGTGCCAACTGCATGCCAAACGCAAAGTTGCCAAAAATTGGGAAATTGTGCGCCTGAAATAAGCTTCTGTTACCAGCAAATCGCCGTTGTCTCAGACGAAAAAACAGGGGGGTTGACTTTACTCATTAGTAATGTTATCCTCAAGGTAGATGCTAAGCAATCGCTATAGCATTTTTTAATCTCAACGGAGGAACAAATGTCAACAAAAGCTTATCTTCAACAGCTTATGGATAATGTGGTCAAAAAAGACCCGGCAGAAAAGCTTTTCCATCAAGCGGCAGGCGAGGTTTTGGGCACACTGGAACCTATCCTGACGGCAGAACCGAAGTACATTAAGTATTCAGTTTTAGACAGGATGATAGAACCGGAAAGAGTAATTTATTTCCGCGTACCTTGGACGGACGATAAAGGCAATATCCGCGTTAACAGGGGCTATAGAGTGCAGTTCAACAGCGCAATAGGCCCTTACAAAGGAGGCCTGCGTTTCCACGAAACGGTAACGCTTGCAACCTTAAAATTTTTGGCCTTTGAACAAACTTTCAAAAACAGTTTAACCGGCCTGCCGCTTGGCGGCGGAAAAGGCGGTTCGGATTTTGATTACCGTGGTAAGAGCGAAGCGGAAGTCATGCGCTTTTGCCAAAGTTTTATGAATGAGCTTTACCGTCATATAGGGGAAAGGACCGACGTTCCCGCGGGCGATCTGGGCGTGGGCGGAAGGGAAATAGGATACCTCTTCGGCCAATATAAAAAACTTACAAACAAATTTGTGGGTGTTTTAACGGGAAAAGGCCTCTCTTACGGGGGAAGCCTCTTTAGGACGGAGGCCACCGGCTACGGCGTAGTTTACTTTGCCGAAGAAATGCTTAAGCACAAAGGCCTAAGCCTTGATGGCAAGACCTGTATAATATCGGGCGCGGGCAATGTGGGCATACACACGGCGGAAAAAATTACCCAGCTTGGCGGCAAGGTTATAGGCTGCTGCGATTATGACGGCGCGCTTATTGATAAAGACGGTTTTAACGCCGAGAAAATCGCCCACCTTAAAGAGCTTGTTTTCGTCAAGAGGGTATGCTTAAGAGAATATCTTAAGAAATATCCCAAAGCGGAATTTGCGGAAGGCAAAAAATCGTGGTTTATCCCCTGTTTTGCCGCGTTCCCTACCGCCTGCGAAAACGAACTTAAAGCGGAAGACGCCAAAGAGCTCGTCAAAAACGGCGTTAAAATGGTTTGCGAAGGCGCAAATATGCCATGCACTCCGGAAGCGGTGGAAGTCTTCCAGAAAGCGGGCATAATTTACGCCCCGGGCAAAGCGGCCAACGCCGGCGGCGTGGCCTGCAGCGGCCTTGAAATGACGCAAAATACCATACGCATAAGCTGGCTTAAGGAAGAAGTGGAACAGCAGCTTCACAGAATAATGGTAAATATACATAAGGAATGTTTGGAAGCCTCACAAAAATACGGAAAGGAAGGAGATTACCTCTTGGGCGCAAACATAGCGGGCTTCAGAAAAGTGGCCGACGCTATGATTGACCAGGGCGTCGTATAATTTGTTTGCAATTTATTTGCAACTGCAGGCAATACTTCAATACGGGCGGGATATTTCCCGCCCGTATTTTTGTCGTAAAATATCTTTTTTGTGATTAACGGTATATATCTCAGGCGCACAATTCCATTTGAGCAAATTCGCGCTGCGCGACGCAGGAGCGAGGCCGTCCGTATTAGAGCGCACGCCGTTGATATAGCCGTCCGTGGAACGCTCGTTTGTATTACCTGAGCGGTTTTTCAAGTTTAAGGCAAATTTGTTTTGCGCGACGCAGGAGCGCGTGCCGTCCGTCAAATGCCCGTGCGTAATACCTTGTGTGATTTTTTGATTTTGGAGATATTTTTGATTTTTTTGCTGACGACGCGTAGGAAGAAGAACGGGAGCGTAGCGACTCTCGCTACGCTAGGAGGCAAAAAATCAAAAATAGCCCAAAAGCAGAAAATTGTACACCTGACATCGGCCAAATACACCACATTGCCGTTTATCGTAGTCTTTCCCTCAGTATTTGAAACACTTGGGACAGCGCGCCTCATAATCCCCCGCCCCCCCAACATAAATCCTGCTCTTAACCTCGGCGGTCCTAAACGTCCTGGTGGCGGGTTTGCCGCACTTGGTGCAGCGCGCGGCCAGTTTATCTACGGTGTCGGCCACGGCAAGGAGGCGGGCCGTGCTCTCAAAGGGCTGGGCCAGATAATCCAAATCAAGCCCGCAGCAAATGACTCTCACGCCGCGCGAGGCAAGCTCCAAAGCGACGCTTACTATTTCCTTTGAGAAGAAATTGACTTCGTCTAAAGCGACTACGTCGGTATCCTTATCAACGAGAGGCAGGATATCTTCGGCATGTTCCACGCTTTTTGCGTCCATAGTCTTTTTATCATGCGTGGCAATGCCTTTTTTTGCATAACGCTTATCCAAAAAAGAATTAAAAACCTGTACTTTTTGGCCCGCGATGCGGCTTACTTCCACGCGGCGTATAAGTTCGGTGCTTTTCCCGCTGAACATACAGCCGCAAATTACTTCTATACCGCCGTACTCTTTTTCTTTAGTTGTCATAAAGTTTCCTCTTTTGTTAAAAAATTAAAAAATATCTCTTGTAAGGTTCTCGTCGCGCCACGGATAATAATAGCTGTCTATTTTCTTTTCGGTTTCAGTCTTCTTTTTTGCGCCGCATAAAATATTTATGCGGAAGGAAAACGAAAGGTTCTGGTTCCTGTCGCGCACGCCCACCATTAAACTTACATCGTGGAAATCTTTGTAGATCTTTATGTGTTTTGAATACGCCCAAAGAGAGTCTTTATCCCAGTCAAAATCAACGCCCATATCGGCGCGCCAGGTCATATTTTTAGGCGCAATCATAAATTTTGAGGTAAAGAGGAAACTGTTCCTGTCGGTACTGTAATTTGTAACGCCGAAGTTAAAAGAGCTGCCGCTTGCGTCCTTAAATAAAGCGTTAAGAACAAAAGCCTGATTGCCGCCTGCGATATCGTATAAATTCTGCGCGTAAAAATTTGCGCCCGTCACAGGGGAAAAATAGCCGATTTCGCCCAAAAGCGGCGTAAAGCGGTTTTTAAGACGCCAGTTCTCCTCGGTATTTCTGAGGTCGTAGCCCGTGCCGACTCTGAAATAAAAATCCTGCGCCGGCATATAATAGTTTTGGATATAGACGGTATTTATTTCCTCGCCGTTATCAATTTCCCCCGTTTCGGCATTGACGTTTTGGGAGGTAAGCGCTCCTGCAGCCGTGCGGCGCATATATTTATAGCCGACGTCAAGAAGGCCCGTTATGAAATCAGAGCGCAAGTTCAGCTGCGCGCCGTAGCGGGAAACAAAGCGGTCCTCGTTATTATTGGTAGGATCGCGCAAAATAACGTCCTGATGATAAAAAGCCGTCGGGGTAAGCGTGAAATTGCGGTGCAGTTTGAAATCTTTTGAAACGTCCCACTTGCCGTTCAGATATTGCACATAGTCGTAATCTTCTATCTTGGTATTATTAAGCGAAAAGGAAACATTATTGACAAGCCCCGCGCCTTTGATAACAAAAGGGTTAAAAGATAAATCCACTTTGGGCAAAATTACTTCCGCGTTGGAATAAGTTTTATCGTCGGCGTTAAGTTCGCTCCGGTTAGAATAGCTTACGCGCAGCGTGCTTGCGCCGCTTTGCCTTACTATGGAGGCGCGCGTTAATTTATCGGGAGAAACTACGTACGGATTTGAACGGAAAAAATCATCGTTAAAATCCGCGTCGGATACCGTTCTTGTTTCAAACTGGCTGAAGTAAAGAGCGCCGTTTTTCTCATTAAGATTGTCCGAAGAGTCGTAAACCTCCCACCAATATCCGCCGTTTACGCCCCAGCGGTTTTCTTCTTTAACCTTATCGTAAATGCTGTAAGCTTGAAGAGAGCCGCGGAATTTTTGCGGGTCCAGATAAGCGGCCTGCGCGCCGTAGCCAAAGCCCGAACGCGTGTAATAATCCAAATTAGCCGTAGCGCTGAAAGCCCCGCGCGAGAAAACATTTGAAGTAAGAAAGCCAAACCCCGTGTTATCGCTTTGGTCAAAATCAAGATAGGTGGTATAGAGGCGGTCCTCGTTCAAAGAACGGTAAACAAAAGGCAGATAAAAAACCGGTATTTTGCCTATCTTAACTACGGCGTTTGTGGCAAAAATGCGTTTGCCCGGTACAAGGTCGGCAGAACCCACTTCAAGCGTATAATGCGGATTTTCAAGCGAACAACAGGTAACTTTTGCGTCGCGCAAAATATATTTGCCGTCCCGGTTTTCAATGCTCTTGGCGGATAAAATCCTTATCGGTTTATAGTCGGCTGCTATATCCTGCATAAGCAGTCTGCGCGATTTAAGGTCAAAGCGGATATTCTGAGAGGTAAATATGCCCTTTTCGTCTTCTATTACCGCGGGGCCTTTTGTGGCAAGCACCTGTTCGTTTATATAGAGCTGCAAGGCGTCCGCCTTGATTTTTTGCTTGGATTTAGAATCGTCAAAAAGTATTTCCACATTGCCTTTAAGTTCGGCAACGCCGTTTTCCTTATCGTAGAGCACTTGGTCTGCGGTAAAATAAATAAACTGGTTTTTTGTAGGGGAAGGCAAAGCAAAATCCTGCGCGCAAAAAGCGCGCAGGGCGCAAAAGAAAAACATAAATAATAAAAGAGTTTTATTTTTCATCAGCCTTGGATAAAGCGTACAGCGCCGCGCCGACGCCGCCTATATTGCACTCCCTTGAAGTAAAAACTTTAAGCTTCTTAAACGGGGTTGAAATCGGCTGGGCCTTAAATATTTCCTTTATGGCGGGCATGAAATATTTTGCTCCGCGCGAAATGCCTCCGGTTAAAATAACAGCGTCGGGATTAAGCAAAAGCACCATATTTGTAAGCCCGCGGCCTATATAACGGCCGATAACCTCCCAAAGTTTAAGGGCTACTTCGTCGCCTTCGGAAGCGGCCTGCGACAATAAGCGAACGGAGAAGTCTTCCGTCTTAAGAAGGCGCGCCAGGGCAGACTCCGGATATTTGACGGCGGCGTCCTCGCAGAGGCGCAAAATGCCTTTTGTGCCGGCAAAACTCTCAAGACAGCCCCTCTCGCCGAAACCGCAGGCGGGGGCGTCGGGGGAATAATCTATTTTTATATGTCCTATCTCTCCGGCCGAGCCCGTTGCTCCCTGATAAAGCTCCCCGTTCAAAATAAGACCGCCGCCTATTCCCGTGCCTAAAGTTAAGATTATAAGATTTTTATATTTTTTCTTAAACTCTTTGTCGTAGACGCCCCAGGCGGCCATATTGGCGTCGTTTGAAACAAAGCATTTGCAGTTTGTAAGCGCGCTTAAAGTTTCGGCTATCTTAAGATTGCGCCACGGCAAATTAGGAGCGTAACGCAAAACGCCTTCCACATGGTCGGTATCACCCGCCACGCCTACGCCTAAGACGCATTGCGAGCCAAAATCTTTGCGCCACCCGTTTACGATATGCGCAAGCTGGGATAAAAACGCCGCCGCTTTTAACGTTACGTATGTGGGCACTTTATCTTTTTTAATAATCTTGCCGCTTTCGTTTACGGCGAAAAATTTGACGAAAGTTCCTCCGATGTCAATGCCTATTGCTATCATAAATCCTCCCTGTTTTTACCCGCCTTAGGGTGGGCGGAGTTATAAACTTTTTTGATGCGGTCCAAAGACACATGCGTGTAAATCTGCGTCGCGCTTAAACTCTTGTGGCCCAGCATTTCCTGCAAACTCTTAAGGTCGCAGCCGTTGTTTAGCAGATGCGTGGCAAAAGTATGCCGCAGACTGTGCGGCGTGATTTTGCGCGCTAAATTGGTTTTGACGGCGCAGTTTTCAACTATAAGGCGCAAGGCTTCCCCGCTGAGTCGTAATCCGCGCGAACTCAGAAAAAGCGGCGCGCTTTTGCCCGCGCTTTCCTGCGGCCGCGCGGACAGATATTTTTGCAGAGCCTCTAAAGCCGCGTCCGTTACGGGAACAAGCCTCTCCCTGCTGCCTTTGCCCAAAACTTTTACTATGCCTTCGCTGAAATTAACGTCACAGATATTAAGGCCCGTTACCTCGCTTCGGCGAAGGCCGCTTGAGTACATAAGCTCCAAAAGGGCCTTGTTCCTTTGTTCAAAACGCCCGCCCTGCGGCGCAGTGACAAGTTTTACGGCTTCCTCTTCGCTTAAAAATTTGGGAAGCAGCTTCTCGCGCTTGGGGGCAGAAATAAATTTGAAAGGGCTTACTTCAACATATCCCCTGTTTGTAAGAAATTTTGAAAAGCTTCTGAGCGCGCTTATCTTGCGCAGCATTGTGTTGCGCGAAACTTCTTTTGCGTTCTCATACGCTAAATAAGCCCTGATGTTTTGCAGCCTGAAATCTTTTACTTTAAGCAAACTGCGAAGGGACATAAAAGCCGCAAACTCTTTCAAATCATTTTCATAGGCGCGCAAAGTATGGGCCGATAAATTTCTGCCTTTAAGAGAAAGCGTAAAATTTTCAATCTGCTTTAACATTTTCCACCGCCGTCAAACGGCCGCCTGCGCCCGGAAAAACGCTCATATTTTGCGCGTCCTCGGCAAAGCATGCCGCGCGCTTTTTGCGCGCGGCGGCCTTAAGCCGCTTTTTTTGCGTTTGCCTGTTTAATCTGCTCTATTTCCTCAGGGCTGACTTTAACTATATTTTTGCATCTCGGATAGCCAGAGCAACCCAGAAACTCGCCTTTTGCGCTCTTGCGCAAAAGCATGGGTTTGCCGCATTTCTCGCATTTTCTGCCGCTGTCTAAGGGCCCGCTTGAGGCAATTTTATTGCCCTGCGCGTCAAGAGAAAATGTGTTTTTGCACTTAGGATAAGCCGAGCAGGCTAAAAATTTGCCTCTTCTGCCCGTTCTTATTACCATAGGGCTGCCGCACTTATCGCAGACTTCGTTTGTCTGCTGCGGGGCCGCGGCCGCTTCCCCGCCGTTTAAGTTTTTCTTGCCCTTGCACTCGGGATATCTGGCGCAGGCTATGTACTGGCCGAAACGGCTTCTTTTAAGAAGCATAGGTCCGCCGCATATCGGGCATTTTTCGCCTTCGGCTACGGAAGGCTCGGCCTTTTTCATATTGGCCGAAGCGTTTTGTAAATCGCGGCTGAAACCGTCGTAGAAAGCGCGTATTACGCCCACCCATCCCTGGGAGCCCTCTGCTATATCGTCAAGTTTCTCCTCAACTCCGGCGGTGTAGGAGAGGTCCATAATATCCTTAAAGAAACTCTTCAGCTGCTCGGTTACGGTAGAGCCCAGTTCGGTTATAAGCAGCTTATTTGTCTTAGGCTGGCGTTGGGCATATTTCCTGTCAATAATAGTTTTTATCGTAGGCGCGTAGGTGGAAGGACGTCCAATGCCGTGCTTTTCCAAAGTTTTAATTAAGCTTGCTTCGTTGTAGTTAGGCGGAGGAGCTGTCTTGTGATCTTTTGTTTCAATATCCAAAAGCTGAAGCAAATCCCCGGCTTCTAAGGCGGGAAGAAGCGCGCCTGAGGCCTGTTCGTCCTCGGCGTTATCTTCGGCGTCTTCGTCCTGATAGACGGAAAGGTACCCGTTAAACTTAACCGTGCGGCCGCTTGCGCGAAGCAGACATTTTTCCGCGCTTTGCGCGCTTATGTCTATTGCCACGGTGTCAAAAACGGCGTCGGCCATTTGGGAGGCCACAAAACGCAGCCAGATAAGTTCGTAGAGCCTGTACTGGTCGGCCGTTAAATATTCCTTCACGTTCTGGGGCGTGCGGTAAACGTCGGTGGGGTGTATGGCTTCGTGGGCTTCCTGCGCGCCTTTTACTTTGCTTTTATAGACGGGCGCGGAGGCGGGAGCAAACTGCAGGCCGTATTTTTCTTTAATAAACTGAGCCGTTTGCGCTCGCAATTGGGAGGAAACGTTAAAAGAATCCGTTCTCATATAAGTTATCAGACCGACGTTATGGCCGCCTATGTTAACGCCTTCGTAAAGCGTTTGGGCCACCTGCATGGTCCTCTGGGACTGCATATTTATTTTATTGTAGGCGTCCTGCTGCATAGAGCTGGTGATAAAGGGCGGTTTGGGACGTTGGCGAACCTCTTTCTTCTCCACATTTTCAACTTTGAGCGGGCCGCTTCGCAGCAGCGCGTTGACGGGGGCAAGGCTTGCGTTATCCTTAAAGACGGTGGTTTTAACTTTATAATCTTCGGCGAAGAGTTTATAGGTAAAAGTCTGCTCGGCGGGTTTTGCCTCCCATTTAAGAACGCGGGCGTAGAAAGAGGGTTTTAAGCCTTGCTTTTCAAGAAGGGCTCTTATGGTCCAATAATTTTCTTCCTTAAAGGAAGCGATTTCCTTTGCGCGCTCGGCCAAAAGGCGGACCGCCACAGACTGCACCCTACCCGCGCTTAAGCCGCCGGTGATTTTGCGCCACAAAAGGGGAGAAAGCTTGTAGCCTACTAACCTGTCCAAAACGCGCCTTGCCTGCTGGGCGTTGACGAGGTTTGCGTCAATATCCCTTGCGTGGGCAAAACTTTCCTGTACGGCAGAAGGCGTAATTTCGTGGAAGAAAATCCTCTTTGTATTTTCGTCTTTAAGTTTCAGTAATTCTTTTAAGTGCCATGCTATGGCTTCCCCTTCGCGGTCAGGGTCAGTGGCAAGATAAACGAAATCGGCTTTTTTAAGCGTTTCTTTAAGTTCGTTTATTATCTTTGGCTTTCCGCTTGCGACATAGGTGGGTTTGAAGTCGTTGTTTTCGTCAACGCCGATTTCCTTTGAAGGCAGATCGCGCACGTGGCCGAAGGAACTTTTGACTATATATCCTTCCCCCAAAATCTTGCTTATTGTTTTTTGTTTCGTGGGAGATTCTACTATAACAAGTTTTTTACCGTCCGAAGATGCGGATTTTTTTATTTCTTTTTTTTCTGTTTTTTTGGTTGTCATTTTTATATCCTTGCTTAAACGCTGCAATGCTTAAAATAAAATTAAAATTTGGAACGGAAGTATTTGCCGTCGCGGCACTGCACAAAACCGCTTACCTCCAAGTTAAATAAAACGCCCGCGCTTTGGCTTACGTCCAAAGAAAGGCCGAAGGCCACGTCGTCTAAAGTTTTGCTGCCATCGCCTATGGCGGAGAGCACTTTTTGCTCAAGCTCAGTCAGATTTTCCGCGCCGCTTTTTTCTTTATTTTCAATCTCGCGGACGCAAAGTTTCATCTTTAACTCCAAAGGCAAAGCGTCAATAATGTCCTGCGCGCCCAGCGCCATGGCCGCGCCCTGCCTTATAAGATTGTTTGTCCCGCCGCTCTGCGGGCTGTCTATGGGCCCCGGCACCGACATCACGTCAAGCCCCTGCTCCAAAGCCATCTTGGCGGTAATTAAGGCGCCGCTTTTTAATTCTCCTTCTATTACTACGACCAATTTTGAAAGCGCAGCTATAAGCCTGTTGCGGCGCGGAAAATGCTGCGCAAGCGGCGGCGCGTCAAAAGGCAGTTCGGAAATTATAGCCCCGCCATTATCCAAAATAGCGCGCGCAAGGTCGCGGTTCTCAGACGGGTAACAACGGCCTATGCCCGTTCCCACCAGCGCCCAAGTCGGCTTTTTATTCTTTACGGCCTGGGAGTGGGCTATGCTGTCTACCCCTCTTGCAAGGCCGCTTACCAAAGTAACGCCGGCCTGCGCCAAATCGTCCGCCAGTTTTGCCGTAACGCGCCTGCCGTAAGGCGTAACTTTGCGCGTGCCGACCATAGCCACGCTTACCGCATTTTCAAAATCAAAAACGCCGCGGACATATAAAGCCAAAGGCGGCTCTTTGATATCCAAAAGCGCGGGAGGATAAGTTTCCTCGTCCTTAAATAAAATCCGGCCGCCGCATTTTTGCGTTTTTTCAAATTCCGCCTCGGCGTCTAAAGCGTTGCAGGCGGCAAGGAATTTTTTTGCCGTTTCAAGCGTTATTTTGCCCTCTTCGCTAAGCGTTTGGGCGTCCTGCTCCAGAATGTTTTGCCCCGTGCCGAAAATATCCATAATGCGCACAAGCCAGTCCGCCCTCAGATAACTGAAAGAATTTATTTTAAGACGGGCAAGCCTTTCTTTATCGCTGAAAAACATTCTTACCTCTCGCTCAATTTTACTGAAAAACAAAAACTAAATCCGCCTTGCGCAAAACTGCAGGCCGCCGCAGCCCCCGCCGACGTTAAATGTCGCTGACGCCTTTTCTGTCCAGCGGGCGGTACTGCATAACTTCTATAATATGCTCCCTTTTTATTTGAGAGCTGCCTTCCAAATCGGCTATGGTGCGGGCGGTTTTCAAAATCTTATCAAGGCTGCGGGCCGATAAGCCCAGCTTTTTCATCGCAAGCTCCAAAATCTCCCCGCCGCCTTCGGGCAGAGGGCAAAATTCTTTTATCTCCTTTACCGTCATAAAAGCGTTGGCGGTCGTAGGACCGTTTTTGAAACGCTCTTTTTGCATCTGACGCGCTTTTATAACGCGGGTTCTTATCTGCGCGCTTGTTTCGCCCTCGCTTTTTTTATTCCAGTCTTTATAGTCCACGGGGTTTAAGTTTACCGTTAAGTCAATCCTGTCCAAAAGCGGCCCAGATATTTTTGACTTATATCTGCTTATCTGCAAAGGCGTGCAATTGCAAGTCTTTATATTATGCCCGTGATAGCCGCACGGACAGGGGTTCATAGCCGCAATCAAAGTAAATTTAGACGGATACGTAAGCGTATCTTTTGCGCGCGCAATCGTAACGCGGAAAGTTTCAAGCGGCTCGCGCAAAACTTCCAGGGACTGGCGCGAAAATTCGGCAAATTCGTCTAAGAATAACACTCCGTTATGCGCAAGGCTTACTTCGCCCGGACGCGGCGTCTGCCCGCCGCCGATTAAAGCTATGTTTGAAATCGTATGATGCGGATCCCTAAACGGTCGCTTAAGAGAAGCAAAGTTCTTGCCCAAAAGCCTGCAGACGGAATAAATCTGCAAAATATCCAAAGCCTCTCCCTTACTTAAAGGCGGCAGTATGCCGCAAAAACGCTTTGCAAGCATGCTTTTACCAGTGCCCGGAGGCCCCATTAAAAGCACATTATGGCCGCCTGCGGCGGCTATCTCAAGCGCGCGCTTTGCCAAAGCCTGGCCTTTCACTTCGCTGAAATCTCCTTCTACAACTTCTTCAAAAAGCGTTTGATCTTCTGGAGCGCCTTCTTCGGCTTCTGGCGTTTTGCCTTCAAGAACTTCAACGGCTTCTTTCAAAGAGCTTGCGCAAAAGCCTTCGCTTTGCGCATAATAAATTTCCTGCCTGTTTTGGCGCGGCACTACGCACTTGAAAGCCTTGCCCGCCTTTTTAAGGCATATAAGCATAGGCAAAACGCCCGCACATCCGTGCAGTTTACCATTTAAGCCAAGCTCGCCTATGAAAACAAAATCTTTCAGCGCGGCACGCGCCGCGGGGCTAATTTGCTCTGTCGCGCAAAGAAGGCCAAGAGCAATGGGCAAATCAAAATGAGTGCCGCTTTTTTTAACTTCCGCCGGGACTAAATTTACCGTTATTTTCTTAGACGGCACGTCAAAGCCGCTGTTTTTTACGGCGGCAACGACGCGGTCTTTTGCTTCTTTTACTTCCTGTTCGGGCAGCCCCACTATGCTTAAAGAAGGCAGGCCCGGCGAAACGTCCACTTCAACGGTAACCAAAAAGCCTTCTATCCCTTTTATGCAGCTTGAGTTAATGTTTGCAAGCATATATAAGCCCCGAATTTAGCGCGCCTTCCTCATATTTTGCGCCGCGGCGGTTTTGTTTACACGCCGCGGCGCGCGGCAAAAAACAAATCAGATAAACAAAAGCTCAACGGAATCGGGCCCTGTTGCCACTATCGTAAAATTGGCGTAATACTTGCGTAAAATTTTAGCGGAAAATTCTTCCGAAGTGGAAATATTAGCCTGCACTTCAAAAGTGGCGGCGGAATTGCTGTATTTTACCAGGGAAAAATCTTCAACTTCCCTCAGTTCGCGCAAAATGCTTTGAAGACGCTCCAGTCTTTCAACGGTATTTACGTCTTTTACTACAAAAGTGTAAGTCTTGGCGGAATTAACGGCGGAGTCTATGCTTTCCGCCACTTGTTTTGCGCTGTCTTCGCAGGCCGAGGAAAACGCCTTTTGCAAAGCTATATCCTCCACGGCGTCAAGCCCGCTTTGACTTGAAGAGCTTTCCGCTATCACCTGATAATTGTTGACGGAAATTACCCTTAAATGCACGGACGCTCTCATAGGTTTGAAGGAAGAAGCAAAACGCTCCGCGTTTTCTATGGGAGAGGCGGAAGCTTCCGCCACGATAACAAAACGCGCGCCTTCTTTTTTTGCTTTATCTACCAAAGGCGTAGTATTGTCCAGATTATTTTGACTTAAATTGCCGCCGTCAAAAAGCGTATATGGATAATTCTTAAGGGCTTTATAAATGCCCTGGCGGCAATATTGTTTAAGGTAAACCTCATTGTTAAAAGTATCGCGCGAGGCTACCAAAATATTGGTCTTTCTGACAAAAGAACTGTCTTCCAGGGATTTTATCCTGGACGCCAAATCGCTCACCAGCACCATAACGCGCGCTTCCAGATAGTATTTATCGCCTTTTCTGTAAGCGGTGTTTATATAGGCTTTTCTGACATAATTTTCGTACTTGGCCAAAATTTCCTGCTGGACTTCCTGCGGATACGCTACCTGGCTGGAAGAAGATAAAAACACCTTTACCGCATGTTCAACGGCATTATACTCGGCCTTTTGCATGGCAAGTTTTTTTATCGCCGAAGTATTGCCGTCCTGCCAGTCAACGGTGGCCGTGCCTATCACATACTCGCCCTCGCCTTTAGGGCCTATATTAAATCTTTGGCAGGCGCAAAGCAAAGCGACCGCGGCAAAGCACAAAAGAAGTTTTTTCATCAGTTTTATCCTCCGCCCCAAAAGGGCTTGTTTAAGCTTTTATCTGAGCACGTCGCCCAAAAGTTTTGTGTAAGACGACGGACGTTTAATCGTTTCCGGATCAATAATGGCGCAGCGTATCATCATAACCTCAAGCATATGCGTCAAAATATCATAGAAATTTTCCCTTATGGCGGGGGCAATGCCGACGCCGCTTGGGCCTAAAATAATCGCGCCTTTTAAGTTTTTATCGTCGCAGATATTGGCTATCTTAAAAGCCGCCGAAATAAGGTGATTCGTGGAGTAGGAGGATTTAAGCGTAAAGCGAAATCCGCCCTTTATGCCAAGCTCTTTGGCCCTCTCAATAATAGCAAAGGCAACCCAGTTTAACTTATCGGTATTATCCTGAGGGAAAAAGAAGCCGAAACGTCCCCAGTCAGTCCCCAGAGGGCGCGGAAGCGTCAGCACTTCTTTTACATCTTTGGTAACAATTTTGCTTCTGGAATCGTCGGTCATGCCGAGCATCTCCCCCAAAAGCTGGTCGTATCCGGGGGAGCTTACGCCGCTGTCAATTATCTTGCGGTTAAGCACTTTTACCCTGCGGATATTGCGCGCCACAGTGCCCAAATTTATGCCCGTCCCGCCGAAATAACTTTGCGTCTGCGTATCAGATAAACTGAGTTCGGCGTCAAAAACCATTTTGCTGTAAATCTTTGCAAGCCGCTGCGGACGCGGGGGTTTCATCTCCGATACCCAGCCCTGATCCAAACGGAAATTTACAAGCTCTTCAAAACGCGCCAGACTCTCGGGCGGATATTTGGAGGATATTATTATCTGCCTCTTCTCCTTCAAAAACCGGTTCAGAAGGTTTGAAATAAATTCCCTGTTATGATCGTTTACGGCGGTCAGATGTATATCGTCAATAATAAGCACTTCGGCATTATTAAAGAACTTTTCAAGTTTATCAATTTGCCCTTCTTCCACAAACCTCTGCACCCCGCGCGAAAAGCGCACGCCGTTTGTTATAAGTATGCGGTCCTGCGGCACTTTTTTGGAAAGGTCGTAACCCAAAGCGTTAAGAAAATGGGTTTTGCCGGTGCCCGTATCGCCGTAGATAAAAAACGGGTTGTAAAGAGAACCTACGTTTTCACACAAAGACATCGCCGCCGCGTGAGAAAACCTGTTTGAGGCCATATCCATATTTTCAAAAGTAAATGTGGGGACAAGAGGAATTTCTATTGACCAGTTGTTTTTTTTGTAAACCTGCACGGCAGGGATATTTATAGTGTGGTCAAGGGAAGAATCCTCCGGCGTTTGGGCCGCGCGTTTTTCCTGATAGCGCTTGGGGCTTAGGGGCGTCGCCTTTTGCGGCGAAGACTGCTCTTGCTCAGGCCGCTTATCCTGCGGGGCCTGCTTCAACGCTTCACGCTGGGCGGTATAATCTACCATTTCATTTTCGTCATTATCTTGTATCATATATGTCCTCTTAACGCTTATTTTTCATTGCCGTCCAATTTTTATTTAAGACTTTTCCCGCCCGCCTTGGCCTTCTTCTTCGTCATCATGGATTATAACCATTCTTCGCACGCCAGATATCTTGCGCCGTTTTGGCGCGGCGGCGTTAAAAGCGGTTTGCGCAAGTTTCATGCTTTTGGCGTCGCTCAGCGGATTTACGTTTTGGGAAGCCTGCGGCCCTTTGGGCTTTATTGCCGCCCTAAAGTTTTCCGCCACTTTTTTGCCTATATTCTGCCTGAAATCCACTTGCGAAATGTCAGAGGTAATAAAAGTCCTCTCCGCAAGAAGCGGCTTTCCTACGGCGGTGTTCAAAGTAATAGCTTCCTCATCGCTGCGTCCTTCAAACTCCGAAAAAGGGTCCTTAGACGAAGCTGCTAAAACCGCGCCGGAGGGAGGAGGAGGAGGAGGTCCGAAAACGGTTTTCACGCTTAAGACATCTGTCATATCTTCCGAGCGTTTTTGTCTAAGAAACTCTCTGGTAAGCTCGCCGAAACTTTGCAGGGAATCCTGCGTCTTACCTGCAGGCGGCCGCACGGGCTGTTGCTGCGGCTGCGGCTGCGGCGGCTGATAGGGCCTGTTCGCCGGATTATAGAAATTCATATTAGGCTGCGCGCCCTGTATAAAAGGATACTGAGGCGGCCCGCCCGCAGCCATAAAAGGCTGAGGCGCAGCTACCGACACAACCGGCGGCGGCGCGTAAGATAAAGGCACCGGCGCAATAGTGGCGTAAGCCAGCGG
Organism: Elusimicrobiota bacterium; assembly: GCA_023398295.1. GTDB lineage: Bacteria > Elusimicrobiota > Elusimicrobia > Elusimicrobiales > Elusimicrobiaceae > Proelusimicrobium. Next base: position 20,436 of record JAEWSL010000010.1, read on the forward strand.
CGGCGTCGGCGCAGCGTAAAAGCCCTGGGCTATACGCGTTAAAGCAGAAGGTTCTCTCCTCCTTGGCGGCAGAGGTTTAACAAAAACAGGCTTGTTTTGAGATTGGGGAAACTGCCTGCGCGGCAAAGAGTTATCTTCCTTAGAAGAAAAATCGGAGATGCCCGGGGCTTTCTCCTGCCTTTGAGGGGGCAAAGACGGGCTTTCCCTTTTCTCTTGCCCATGCTCTTGAGAGAAAGATTCAATAACAGGAGGTTGCGCGCCTGTGTCCGAAACGCCGTTTTCGGACTGCTCTTCAAAAATTTTTCGCTCCGCCTCAGCGGGATTTGGCGCCGCTTCCGGTATAAAATCCTGCGGCGGTTTTGCGGAGTTTTGCGCCCCGTCTTGCCGCAATTCCTGTCCGTTTTCCTCTGTGTGTATATTTTGCTGAACTTCAGGCGTCATTTCGTTCAGCGGCACCGGCCGATGGGCGGGCGCATCCTGCGGACGCTCCTTTGAAAGAGGTCTGTGATCAAAAATAGGATCCGTATGCGCAACCTCGGTAATAATGTTTTCTTTTTTTTGTTTGGAAACCGCTTCCGCCGCAAAAGGATCTTTGCCATGGGGATCTTTGTAAAATAAATTATCCGACAGATTCGCTTTTGAGGAAATATCATTGTCCGCGCTAAAAGCGTTAAAGTCAACTATAGTTTGAGCGGCAAAAATATCTTCAATGGGCAAAGCCCCGCTTTCCGAAGCCGAAGTTTCCTCAAAAACATTATCCTGTAAAATAGACTGCCCCAGCTTGACTTGATTTGCCTCCACCCCTTTTATCGGGGAAGATTGTCCCTCCACCACAATGCCGCGTTCAGCCTTACCCGCAGGCATGCTGAAAGGCTTTATCTGTACGGACTGAACATTTTGCATAGAAGGGGAGGCTGCCTGCTCCTCCATCTGGGAGAAAAGCGAATCTTGCGGAAGCTGTTTGACAAAAACTTCCCCCTTCTCCTGCGAGGACTGATTTTCTTGTTGTTCCGCAGAGGCGCTCTGCGCTTGAACCTGATTCTGTACCTTCGGCGGACGAATATGCTGCCGTACCGACTCAGAAGAAACCGTTTGCTGTGGTTGCTGTATCGGTTGCTGTATCGGCTGTTGTACGGGTTGCTGCACAGGCGGCTGCACTTGCGCCTGAGGTTGTTGTATCGGCTGTTGCATCGGTTGTTGTACGGGTTGCTGCAGAGGCGGCTGCACTTGCGCCTGAGGTTGTTGTATCGGCTGTTGTACGGGTTGCTGTACAGGCTGCTGTACAGGCGGTTGTATATGTTGTTGAGGAGGTTGAAATTGTTGAACGTTAAAATTTTGCGGGCCTGCGCTTTGCCACTGGGAACGTGCGGACGCAGATATCTTTACTTTTTGCGACGGCGCGGCTTTTTTTTGCTTGGGCGCGGAAGGCCGTATAGCGTTAATTATTTTGGGTACTATATTTTTTATCTGTTCTTTTACCGGAGTGGAATAATATTCTCTTTTCCCGTCGGAGAAAATTTCAGTAGGCATTACCTGCGGCGTAAACTCCGTAGTATTTGCCGCCGTCTGCGTTTGCTGCAATTGAGTGGGCGGGGGTGTATTCTGCGACGGCATTTGCGGCGGCATTTGCTGAAACTGCCCTCTTTGAGGCTGCTGTTGCTGCGGCTGCAAATAAGGCTGCACCTGCCCCTGAAACTGCTGAGGCGGCGCTGCTTGCTGAAACTGCTGAGGCGGAGCAAACTGCTGTTGCCCCTGGGGAGGTTGAACCTGAGACTGATACTGCCCAGCGTAAGGCTGAGGCGTTTGTCCCTGCGCAAAATGCTGCTGCCCTGGCGCCTGCATTTGCGGATAACCCTGAAAGGCGGCCGAAGACGGGGCGGGCCATTGCAGAGGAGTCTGCCCCTGCGGCATCTGCTGATATTGCTGGTTATATCCCTGTGCAAAAACCTCCTGAGAGGTCTGTTCTTCCGGAGGGAATTTTGACATGTCCGGCGCTGTCGTCTGCGCCATTTTGCTGGGCATATGCGCGGATTCGGCCTTTAAGTCGCCCGAAGCTGTTCTTGTAGAGAGATGTATAGGCACCGAAGAAGTGTCAAAAGTTTTTTTTGTCGTATTAAACTTATCAAAAATTTTGCTCATTAAACCTTTTGTCTGCGTTTGAGCGGAAACGCCGACGTCCTTCCCTTCAAAAGGCTGAGTCCAGCCCGTCCCGGTTCTGCTTCTTGCGTGCGGGTTTCTTATATCTACCGTGGGCATGTATCCGTAAGAATGCTCCGCCGCGCCGGACGCCGGCGCCGAAGGCGCCGCTTCCGATAAAATTTTAGGAGGGGAGGAAACCGCCCTTATATCAGCATCGTAAGGCGAAGGCCGTAAGGCGCCGTCTTCGGAATTAAGATCAATAAAAGTGCCGTCGCTTACGTCAAGGCTCGTTTCAATGTCAATAATGGTTTCTATATCGGCTAAATCTTTTTTGACTTCTAGCTGGCCTTCGGCCAAATTAAGATGAGAGGTTATTTCTTCCTTCTTATTTTGCCTGAGGGGAATTTGAGTTTGGGAAATTTTATCTTTTTCAATGCGGGCGACAGGCAGCTTTGTATCTTCGTGCGCGGCAGGCGCGTCGGCCTCCTCTCCAGACGGCGCTTTGCCGGAAAAACGCAAAGAAGGAGAATCAAAACTTAGCACTTCCCTTTTTGTTTTAAGCTCTGTGGCGGCAAGGAGGTCAAGCTCTTTTTCAATAGCGTCCGAGGAGGTAAAAACCTCCCCCTGGGAAACAAAATTTTCAACCTTGTTTCTTATTTCCTCAAGTTCGCCTTCTTCGGTAACATCGCGCAGTTCAAAAGTGTGGGTATAGGGCAATATGCGCCTGTCAACATAACTGCATAAAATGCCCATGTCCTGCTGGAGAAAAGCGGCGTCCTCCTCCGTACCCGAAATAAGCAAAAGGTACTTGGAAGCGCCTGTTATAACATTTTCCCTGATTTCCCACTTAGTTATCATCTCTTCCCCTTAGGAAACTGCCCCCTCATCTTAAAGCAAGCGCTTCTTATCCCTCAACTATCTTAACGCCCGCACTTGTGCCCAGACGGCTTGCGCCGGCCTCTATCATGGCTTTTGCGTCTTCTTTGCTGCGCACCCCGCCGGAAGCCTTCACTTTTATACCGCTTGCGCGCGCCATTAGCGCGACGTCCTGCGCGGTCGCGCCTTTATCGGAGAATCCCGTTGAAGTCTTAACAAAATCAGCGCCTTGGCGCGCGGCTATTTTGCAGACTTCGGCTTTTTCCGCATCGCTAAGATACGATGTTTCAATTATAACTTTCAAAGTAAGTCCTTTGCACCGCTCTCTTACGGCTTTAATATCTTCGGCTACGGCAACAAAATTCCCGTCTTTAAGCGCGCCGATATTGATAACCATATCTATCTCCTGCGCGCCGTCGGAAACTGCTTTTTGGGTTTCAAAAGCCTTTGTTTCGGAAGCGTTTGCGCCTAAAGGGAACCCTATCACGGTACACACCTTAACGCCGCTTCCTCTTAAAAGCTTCGCGGCAAAAGACACCCAGCAAGGATTTATGCATACCGACGCAAAATGATGAGATAACGCCTCCTGGCAAACTTTTGCTATGTCTTCTTTCTTTGCAAAAGCTTTCAGGACGGTATGGTCAATATAGCGAGCCAGATTTTCTTTAGTTTCCATAGAAACCTCTTATTTGTAATTTATTATTCTTGCAAAACTCTCCGCCGAGAGGGATTGCCCGCCCACCAAAACGCCGTCAATATCGGGCTGGGCCATAAGAGAATCCACATTGTCCGTCTTAACGCTGCCGCCGTAAAGTATCCTGATGTTTTGAGAGAAAGTTTCGTAATATTTATTATGCAGAAGTTCGCGGATATCCGCATGCACCTGCTGCGCCTGCTGAGGAGTAGCCGTTTTGCCGGTGCCTATGGCCCAAACGGGTTCGTAAGCAATAACCATATCTTTTAGCTCCTGCGCGCTGAAACCTTTTAAGCCGCCTTCAATTTGATTTTGTATAACGCTGTAGGTTTTATTAAGTTCGCGCTCGGTCAAAGTTTCGCCGACGCAAAAAACTACCTGAAGGCCGGCTGACAGCGCGGCGCGCAATTTTTTATTAAGAATTTCATTTGTATCGCCGAAAAGAGCCCTTCTTTCGCTGTGCCCTAAAATTACGCCCGCCGCGCCCGCGTCTTTAATCTGGTTGGGAGCAATCTGGGAGGTAAAAGCGCCTTTCTCTTCGTAAAAGCAATCCTGCGCAAAAACTTTAACCGCGCTTCCTTTGACCGCCTGCGCGACAGCCGCCAAAGCGGTAAAGGAGGGCGCTATCATTATATCGGCGTTATTTTTATTTTCCGCCGCGGCCACCGCAGAGGCTAAAGAAGAAGATTGTTCTATGGTATTATGCATTTTCCAATTACCGGCAATAAAAGATTTTCTAGTCATTATTAAACTCCCGTTGAAATTTATACGACAAATCTGCGCCGCTTTTACGGCGCTCGCTTTATATATATTATTATATTTGATACATTTTTGTAAACTTTTTTCAATTATGGGCTTTCAGTATAAGCTTTCAAAACGCCTTAAAAGGACATCGGCCTTATTTTAAGACTTAAAAATCCGCAAAAGATTGCGCGAAATATTTCACAAAGTCTTTATCAAATTTTTGTAAAATTATTTATTGTACAAAAAATGAAAAGACGGAGGTTAAACAGTAATTAAAAATGGAAAATCTTAATACCGCGCAGAAACTGGGTTTCTGGGGTTTGGTAGGGCTGGTGGTAAGTTCAATGGCGGGCTCGGGCATATATTCTCTGCCGCAAAATTTGTCCGTATGCGCAGGGGCCGACGCTATTTTAGCCGCATGGATAATAACGGGGCTTGGCATATTCTTCCTGGCTGAGAGTTTTAGGATACTTGCCAAGTTAAAGCCCGAGTTCAGTGAAGGCGGCCTCTATAATTACGCCAATGACGGTTTCGGCAGGAAGACGGGCTTTTTTATGGTTTGGGGATACTGGCTGGGCAATATTTTTGCAAATACGGGCTTTGTGGTTATCTTTATGGAATCGCTTAATTACTTTTTCCCAAAATATTTTGCGGGCGGCAACGATATTTATTCCATGGTTTTGGGCTCGGTTTTAATATGGGGAGTTTACTCCGTAATTGCACACGGGATAAAAACGGCCGCAGCCGTAAATCTTATAGGCACAGTAATAAAACTTTTGCCTATTGCGGTTTTTATAGTTGTGTGCGCGCTGGCTTTTAATATTGAAAAGTTTTTGCCGTACATGTTTGATAATTTCACTTTCGGCACTTTTGCTTTTGAAGATTTTACCGCCCAGATTAAAGGCTGCATGATGGTAACACTTTGGGCGTTTTTGGGGATAGAATCTTCTGTGATATTATCTTCAAGAGCAAAAAAAAGCAAGTACGGCCCGCGCGCGGCGTTTGCGGGATTTTTCTTCTGTCTTATCTGCTATGTGCTGATATCTCTGCTGCCTTTCGGCATCATGCAAAAAACCGATATCGCCGCGTTGGCAAACCCTTCCACAAGCGGAGTGCTGCAATTTGCAGCGGGCCGCTGGGGCGGCGCGCTTATGGTGTGCGGACTTATGCTTTCTGTTCTGTTTTCCCTGCTTTCGTGGGTAGTCATAGCAGTGGAAGTGCCCTTCGGAGCGGCGCAGAAAGGCTCTTTCCCGCAGACTTTTACCAAAGTAAATAAACATGGCACGCCTTGTTTCTCTCTGCTGATGACTTCCGCCATAACGCAAATCGCTTTTCTGCTGGCTTATTTTTCTTCCGACGCGTGGATATTTATGATAAATATCGCGGGGATGATAATCCTGCCCGTTTATTTGATAAGCGCTATGTATCTTGTAAAACTTTCCGGCAACAGGGAAGATTTTGCCTTCGGCAAAGGAAAGAAGAGAAAAGCTTTTATCGTCGCCTCTTTAGCCGTAGTTTACTCCCTGTGGCTTATTTACGCGGCCGATATTAAATATTTATTCTTTGCCGTTTTTGTTTACGCGGCGGGCATACCCGTAATGCTTAAGGCAAGGAAAAATCAAAGTAAGGAAACCTAACTTTTAGGAAATTTGGCGCGCGCCGCAAATTTAAGAGCTTCTGCCATACCCTCCGCGTCGGCGCGGTTTTGGCCTGCGATGTCAAAAGCGGTCCCGTGCGCTGGAGAAACGCGCAAGAATTTAAGACCTGCCGTTATATGAACGGCAGGTTTTTTTGCGCAAAGTTTAAGGCCGCTTAAAGCCTGGTCGTGATACATGCAGATAATGCCCTTTAACTGCCCCGCGCGGTGCTTAAGCCAAAGCTCGTCGCTAGGATAAGGGCCGCTTATGTTAAAGCCGCGCGCGCGCAAAACTTTAAGCGCGGGCGCAATAATTTCAATTTCTTCGCGCCCTATCTTGCCGCCGTCGCCCGAGTGCGGATTTAACGCCGCAACGCCTATGTTTGCGCCAGAAGGCAGGATTTCGGCAAAATTTTCGGCCGTTTTTATTATGCGCGCTTTTGTAATTGCAGAGGATACCTCTTTTATGGCGTAATGCTCGCTTACGAGCGCGCAGGCCGTAGGCCCGCTTATAAACATCATCGTCGCGCCGCGCCCCGAGCGCGCGTATTTATCAAGAACTTCTGTATGCCCCATAAATTTTACGCCCGCTTTAAGCCACGCGCTTTTGGACACGGGCGCGGTTACAAGGGCGTCATATTTTTTTTGCAGCATAAGCTTAACGGCGAGCCGCAGGGATTTGTAAGAAATATCGCCGCCGTATTTTGAAGGCGCGGGCCGAGAAGGCTTTTTATATTTTGTTTTAACTTCAATAAAATTTACGTCTTTGGGAAGGGGATATTTTTCAAAAGCGGCCCGCGCCGAAACAATCGTAAAATGAACATTTGCGCGCGGCAGTTTTTTAAGCGCTTTTACAATTACTTCCGGGCCTATTCCCAAAGGATCTCCGCCCGTTATCAAAATATTTTTCATACCTTATTTTAGCAATAAAAAAGGCGGGGCATAAAGCCCCGCCTTAAAACAGAAAAACAAAAATATTATTTCTTGGACGGCGCGGCGGCTGGCGCAGGCTGCGCTTTGGGCGCGGCGGCGGGCAAAGGTTTGGAATACTCAAATTTTTCCATAACTTTTATATCGGCTTTGTCCTTTAATTCTTTTACATAAGCCATCAGCGCTTTTTGCCTTTCAACATTAGCCAAATATATTTCAAGCTCCGGTTTAATCTGCTCGTAAGTAAAATCTTTTTTGGCAGATTTTGAAACCATTTTGATAATATAAATGCCGTGTTCGGTTTTAATCGGCTCGCTTAACTGGCCGACGTTTAAGGCAAATATTTTATCGTCCAGGTCTTTGGGCAGAACACCGCGTAAAACAAGCTGGACGCCGCCTGTGGAAAGAGGATTTTTATCGTCGGAATATTTCTGTATCGCTTCAACGGCTGTAATGTCGCCTTTTTCAATTTGATTGCGTATGTTTTTGGCAAGTTTTTCTTTCTCTTTTACCACTGATTCCGCCGCATTCTGCGTGCTCAAAAATACCGAGGACACCTCCGCGCGCTCCGCCGTAAGCTGATGAAGCTTTACCGCCAGGGGAGCCGCCATTTCAAGACGTTCCCTGGGCAGTTTTTCAGTTTCGGTTTTATTACCCTTCATGATAAGAACGATATCGTCGTAGAGCTGTTTTGTCTGTTCTTTGGTAGGCTGGGTAATTTTGCCTCTTAAAGCGTTATCCTGAAGTTTTTGTATGGAAATCGCTTCTTTGGCTTTTTGCTCAAACTGTTTGTAGGTCAAGTCCATGCTTTTAAGATGCTCCTTAAAAGCTTCCTCTTTCTTTTTTTGGTCTTCTATGGGTTTGCCTTCGGTGTCAACGGAAACGGAGTTTTTGTAATTATTTATCCACTGGGCAAGCTCGCTGTCTTTGACGGAAATTTTTTGTTTTTGAGCTTCCTGCAGAAGTAACTGCTCTAAAATCAGGTTATTAAGCGTTTCCTCCTTAATGGCCGTTACATTGTTCGAATCTGCAAGAACCTGCGGCGCGCGGCTTTCATATTCAATCAAAACCCTTTCTTTAAGCTTTTGATACTGGGAACTTAAAATAGCTTTCCCGTTAACGGTCGCCACCGTAGAGTCAACCACCTTAGCGTCTGCCAATCCTGCGCCCAAACCTAAGACGACGGCAAGCGCAAGAATCTTATTTGCTTTCATACTTTACCTCCACGCCGTATTTTTGTTTAAGAGAATTCAAATAGGCGTCCTGTTTTTGTTTTTCTAAAATTTGCTGTATCTTGTCTTTAGCCTGAGGATAACTTAAGGCCTCTTCCCCTGTTTTCATTATTATATGAAATCCGTGCGCTGTTTTGAAGAACCCCTGCACCTGCATGACCGGCGTGTTGGCCGCGGCAATTTCAATTTCGGCGATATATTCGCCGGGGATAAAAGGCTCCAGACGGCCGCCGTTATCTTTGGTAACGGGATCTATGGAAAATTTTTTCACCGCCTCTAAAAACCGCGCCTGAGAAGCGCCTTTTAACTGTTTTGTCAAATCTGCGGCAAGCTGCGCGTCTGTCACTAAAATCTGCAAAAGAGAAATTTGATAAGGATACTTTTTGTAATAGGCTTTTATTTCTTCTTCTGAAACGGAGGTTACTCCCTCTTTTTTAAGCTTCTCGCTTAGCATAGACAGCAGCATAAATTCTTTTGCCGCAGCAAAGTTTTGCTTAAGCTGTTCCTGTAAGTCATCTACCTGTTTTTGATAGCCTTCGTCCTTATCAAGCCCTTCGTTTTGCGCCTCTTTAAGAAAAAGCCTTTCGCTTATGATAAGGTCCAAAAAGTTATCCCTGCCGACGGGCGTTTTGATAAAAGAGGAGAAATCCTCATCTAAGTTCTGCGCCTTTTTATCAAAATCTTCCTGGGTAATTTCTTCCCCCCCGACTTTGGCCAAAACCCCCGTTTCCGTCAAAGTTTGGGAGGAGTAGTCTTCCTCTCCCGCATTAGAACAGGCGCACAAACATAAAACTGAAAAAAGAGAGATTAGAAAATATTTTGCCATATGTTAAAGTTTAGCATTTTTACCAAAAATCCGCCTTACATATCCTCAAGTCTTGCTATTCTCTCCTCAACGGGGGGGTGCGTCGCGCCAAGGCCCATAAGCATGGAAAAACAGCCCGCCCCTTTACCGTCTTTGTCGGCGGAGGCGTCTTCAATGCACATAGCCGACATCAAAGGCAGGGAGTCAAGACTTTCAACGCGGCTGTCGTGGCTGATTTTTGCAAGCGCGTTCGCCAGAGCGCGCGGATTTCTGGTCAGAAGAGCGGCCGTTGCGTCGGCCTGAAATTCCCTGTTGCGCGAAAGCGCGTACTGCACCAAAGGCAATATAAGAAACCCGTATACTAAAAATAAAATCCCCAGAGCCATAAAAATAAGCTGGATGCGGCCGCCGCCTTTTCTGCTCCTGCCGCCCGAGCTGGAGGACATAAAAGTCATTCTAAACATAAGCTGCCCCAAAAAGGTAAGTATTCCTATGCCGGTAACCGTTAAAAGCATAAGCCGTATGTCGCGATTGCCTATGTGCGACATTTCGTGAGCCGTAACGCCCTCCAGCTCGCTTCGGTCAAGCAGGGACACTATGCCTGTTGTGAAGGCTATGGAGGCCTTGGCGGGACTGCGGCCCGTTGCAAAAGCATTGGCGGAATTATCTTCAATGAGGAAAACGCGCGGTACGGGAAGACCGGCCGTAATCGCCGTGTTTTCAACGAGGCTGTAAAGCTCCGGAAAGTCTTGGCGGGAAATTTCTTTTGCGCCGGAGCTTGAAAGCATAATTTCATCTCCGCTGAAATAGCTTATAAGCAGCCAAAAAACGCCCGCGACAAAAACAAGCGGCAGATATTTAAACGCGATTGTCCGCGTTAAATCCCGAATGCTGTAGTGTATATCCGGATTATAAATCAGGCCGGCCACAACCCAAACCGACAGAAAAGCAAGCGACACTATCAGAACCAAAAAGGCAAAAACCAACAGCACGGTTCTTACGTTATTTTCCTTAATGTGGTCGTATATGGTCATTTGCTTGACGCAGTCTTATATAATTTAGAACTTGACTGCTACGGGTTTTTTAGCGGCCTCGGCCTCGCTCTCATCAAGTTCAAAAAATTCCTGCATGGAAAAATTAAAATGCTTTGCAATTATATTGCTGGGGAACATTTCAATTTTATTGTTTAGAGCCAGAACATTGGTATTGTAGAAACGGCGGGAGGCTTTTATGCGGTCCTCCGTATCGGTAAGCTCAAACTGGAGTTTCATAAAATTCTCGTTTGCTTTAAGCTGCGGATAATTTTCGCTTAAAGCAAAGAGACTCTTTAACGTACCGCTTAAAATATTTTCGGCGGCGGCCTGCTCTTTGGGAGAGCCGTGCGTATCCATCGCCATATTGCGCGCCTGTATAACCTTTTCCAGCGTTCCGCTTTCGTGCGCGGCGTAGCCCTTTACGGTTTCCACTAAATTGGGTATTAAATCATAGCGGCGTTTCATCTGCACCTCAATGTCGCTCCACGCCTCTTTAACGCGATTCTTCAAAACTATTAAATCATTATAGGCCGCAACTGCGTAAATGCCTAAACCTAAAACTATCAGTACTATCAACGACAAAAATATAGCCATACATCCTCCTGTCAGTTCTTTCTTACATTTAACAATATTTTTTTAACGTTTGCACAAACTTTCGCAAGAAAAGCGCGCACTCTTTGCTTTTGCGCAAAACGCGTATAAAAGCCTATTTCCCGTCCTGCGCATAAAGTAGTATAATATTAAAATAATTAAAGAGGTGTCCCCTTATGAAAAAACTTGACGGACAGAAACTTGCCATTCTAAACAAAATACTGAAAAATAATAAGCTGGACGGCATAGTTATCTCGGACCCCGCGGACAGACAGTACCTGGTCGGAGAAATCTTTGTATCAGACGAGGCCATTATTCTCTTTCATAAAAAAGGCGTTTATATTACCTCGCGCAGTCTTTATGTGCCGGTAGTCCGCGCCAGATATCCAGAAATAGAAATTGACGCCTGCGATGAAAACCGCCACCTCCAAATAATAAAAAAAGCAGAGGAGCTTAAACTCAAAAAAGTAGGCTTTGATTTGGGAAAAGAATCTTACCTCGCAGGTAAAACTTACAAGGAAAACGGCTTCGTTGAAACACCCTCCCTGATAGCGCAGGCAAGAATTTCCAAAACAAAAGGAGAACTCCGGCGCATGGCCGCAGCCGCCCAAGCCGCTTACGGCGCAATGGAACATATAAAATCCGTCCTTGAAGTCGGCATGACGGAGCTTGAGGCCGCCATGGAACTTGAAAAATTTATGAAACAGCAGGGGGCAAAATCCTTCCCGTTTAACGCTATAGTAGCCTTCGGCCCAAACAGCGCAAGCCCGCATCACGTAACCGGCTCCGATAAACTTAAAAAGAATATGGTCGTGCTTATGGACTACGGCTGCGTGATAAACGGTTATTCCTCCGATATTACGCGCACTTTTTGGTTCGGGGACAAAGAACCTTGCGAATTTACTAAAATTTTCAATATCGTTAAAGGCGCGCATGACGAAGTCGTAAAAAAAGCCAGATACGCAATGACCGGGGCGCAAATTGATAATATTGCGCGGAAATATATTTCAAAGTACGGCTACGGGCAATATTTCACGCACGGCGTCGGACACGGCGTCGGCATGGAGAATCACGAGGAAGCATATATAAATCAGCAGAACAGAACCAAGAAAATCCTTGACAATTATTGCTTCAGCGTGGAACCGGGCATTTATCTTGAAGGCAGCTTCGGCGTACGCTATGAAGACTGCTTTTATATGACTAAAAAAGGAATTAAAATAATAAAATAATGAAAATAAATCCCCAAAAACTGAATAACTTTCGGGCCCTGCTTAAAAAAAGAGGGTTTGAGGGTTTTGCCGTAACAGACGCCCAAAGCATAAATTTTATTACGGACTTTTTCTTCAGCGGGCCGCGCGACGCTTTGCTTTTAATTACGCAGAAAAAAGCTTATTGCTTTACAAAACCGCTTTACATAATTGACCTTAAAAAAAGCGCGCCGCAGCTTACTCTAATTAACAGCCTTGACGCGCGCGATATAGTAAAAAAAGCAAAGGAACTTAAGCTTAAAAAATGCGCCTTTGATTCCCTTCAGGTAACTTTTGCCGATGGGGATATCCTCAAAAAAGGCGGTTTTACGCCTAAAGAAAATTTTTTACTGTACTCCCGCGCGGTAAAAACCCCGTGCGAGATTGCGAAAATCAAAAAGGCCTGCGCTATTTCAGCCGCGGCGTACGAAGAATTCAAAACCTGGCTTAAAAGCGGCGTAAGCGAAATTGAGGCCGCTAAAAAAATAGAAGAACTGATGGCAAAACGCGGCGGCAGGGACCTTGCTTTTGAAACTATAGCCGCCTTCGGCAAAAACACCGCAAACCCTCATCACGCGCCGTCAAAAAATAGGCTTAAGAAAAATCAGCCCGTTTTGATTGACTACGGCTGCAGATACGACGGCTACTGTTCCGATATTACGCGCACATTTTGGTTTGGGGATAAATGTCCCGAGGATTTTTGCGACGCTTTGCAAACGGTGCAAAAATCTTACGAAGCGGCCCTCAAAGCGGTTAAACCGGAGATGAAAGCCTCCGCCGCGGATAAAATTTGCAGAGATTTTTTTGAAAGTCAAAAAAAAGGTCTTTCAAAATATTTCATACACAGCACGGGCCATTCCTTGGGCGCGCTGATACACGAGCGCCCTTTGCTCTCGTCCGTAAGCCCCGACGTGTTGGAGGAAAATAACGTTTTCTCCATAGAACCGGGCCTCTATTTTGAAAATAAGTTCGGCGTTAGGTGGGAGGATACGGTCCTGCTCACAAAAAACGGCGCTGAAATTTTAACAAAATCTAAAAAAGCAGTTTAGGAGAACAGTTACTATGATAGGAACGCCTGATTTCAGGGAAGGTTTAATTTTTGAAAACGAAAAGGGGGAATTGGTTGAAATAATTGAGTATCAGCATCACCGCAAAAGCCAGGCAAGAGCCGTCGTGCGCGTAAAACTTAGAAACTTAAACACGGGCTCAATTATTGAAAGCAGTTACCGCCCCGAAGATAAATTTAAGGAAGTCAATATAGAAAAACGCCCGCATAATTTTATTTATAAAGAGGGCGATATGTACTACTTTATGGACGCCCAAACCTACGAGCAAATCGGAGTGCCCTCCGATAAAATGGGTCATCAGAGCAAATATCTTGTTGATAATATGGAGGCCATAGGCCTTTTTATTGACGGCAAACTTTTTAATATAGAGCTGCCCGTTAAGGTGGATTTGAAAGTGGCTTCCACCGTCCCGGGAGTAAGAGGCGATACTGTATCTAACCTCACAAAGCCGGCAACGCTTGAGTCCGGCCTGGAAATTAAAGTGCCCCTTTTTATCAACGAGGGGGATAAAATCCGCATTGACACCAGAACGGATACTTATGTTGAAAGGGTTAACGATTAAAAACTTTTTTGCTTTGTCCCTCTTCCTCTTTTTCTGCGCGCGCTGCGCCTGCGCGCTTGAAATAACTTCTTTTGAAAAAGAGGACGACGGCGAAGCTTCCGTAGTGTTTTGCTCAAACATAAAAGTGCTTAATATCGGTTTTGAGCAATCATCCTACGGCAGCGCGGTTATTATGCCAAGAGAACTGGGCGGTTATAAAAATATAATTATGCCGTCTGAAACTTTGGCAAAAAACATTGAACAATGTTTTTTGGGCAAATGCAAGAAAATTAAAAAATGCCAAAACGAAGTAAAACTCTCCATCGTTAAAACAAAAGAAACTTTAGGCAGGCAGCTGCTGGTGGACGTTTCTTTTGACGACGAACTTATAGCAACCTTCTTCGTGACAAAATATATGCGCGGGCAGGATACTGTGCTGCGCGTTAAACCGCCGCAGGACCTTAAAATTACGGATAAAAAATATAAAGCTTTGGTAAGAAATTTTATCATCGCAAAAGTTACGGATTTAATGTGAAATGCATAAATAAAACAAACGGCAAAACGCTGGCGCAGAATGTAGAGATTAGGGCCTCCTTCTTAGGACGGCTTATAGGGCTGCTGGGAAAAAAGGGGCTTAAAGAGGGCTGCGCCATCGTCTTAAAACCCTGCACGCAGATACACACTTTTTTTATGCTCTTTGCCATTGACGCCATTTTTATTTCGCGGGATTTTGAAGTTTTGCTGGTAATAGAAAATATGAAGCCGTGGCGGGTAAGCCCGTTTTTGATGAAAGCGGTCTATACCCTTGAAGCCGCCGGCGGAACGCTTAAAGATAAAGTCAAGACAGGCGACAAAATAACTTTTGAAAATTAAGAGGTGCTTTTATGAAAAAAATTATTTGCTTTGCATTTTTCCTTTCTCTTGCGGGCGCGGCTTTTGCCGAAACCTATACCTTTGACGACTTTCAAACGCATATAACGCGCGACAATTTGGAAGCTTTTGCAAAAGACGCCGGCGGGCTTTTGGGCTCGGGCGTCTTCAGCACGGGAAGAATTTTGGGATGGGGCGGTTTCCAGCTGGCCGTAAAAGGCGCCTATATGCCAAAGCCTTCAGACAAAAACACCGCGCTTGGCTCGGATAAAAAAGAAATGTTCTATCCTTTTATACAAGGCGAAATTGGCCTGCCTTTCAGACTGGACGGGTTTATAAGAGCCTCTTCCTGGGACGGCCTTACGCTCGCCGGAGGCGGCCTAAAATGGGGTATTGTCCGCCCTCAGGATACGCTTTATACCTTCCAGCCTATGCTTACCGTAATGGCGCAAAACGGAGTGCATAAGGCCTTTTCTCTTACGCAGTACAGCGCAAATTTTGTGCTCTCTTTCAAGCTGCCTTACGTAGTGCCCTATATCGGCGCGGGGGCGGATATAACTAAGGTTACCGTTGAAAGTTGTCAAAGCGATCCGACGCTTGTGGGCGAGCGCAAAAGCGTAACGACGCCGCGCGCCACTTTAGGCTTAAACGTCAAATTGCCCTCGTATATTGATTTGAGCGTGGCGGCCAATTACGTAAATTACGGCATAGGGGGAGAAGCTTCCCTGGGCGTACGCTTTTAATATGCAAAAATATTTCCGTTACAAAACCAAAATTGGCTGGATTTATATAATTTCCGACGAGCGCGGTATTGCCGCCGTGTCCTTAAACAAGCTGCCAAAAGGTTTTGAGGGAATTGAAGAAGAAACTTATCTCTCCGACCAATGCGCGCAGGAATTGCAGGAATATATTGACGGTAAAAGAAAAGTTTTTACCGTGCCTCTGTCTTTCAAAGGAACCGCTTTTCAAGATAAAGTTTGGCAGGAACTTTGCAAAATTCCATACGGCCAAACCAAAACTTATGGGCAAATTGCGGCGGCCGCGGGCAATAAAAAAGGCGCGCGCGCAGTTGGCGGGGCCTGCAATAAAAATCCGCTTATGATAATTGTTCCGTGTCACCGCGTTGTGGGGACGGACGGCAAGCTTACGGGATATGCCCTCGGCCTTAAACTGAAAAAACAATTGCTTAAATTAGAAACCCCCGAATAACAAAACAACGTCATATGGTGTTAACGGCAGATATATCAGGCGCACAATTTCCCCTTCTTTTGGTTGTGCGCTTGGGCGCACGCTCAACAAATTAGCTATTGTCCGCAAACTACAAGCTTCACTTCTTAGGTTTAACAGCAGGAACTACAACGGAATAATTGAAGATTGCTTCAGAGCGCTCCTCACGATACAACCGTTCGTCACCTCGCGCAATGACGACCTTAATTGATAAGGGCAATAATGCGCGGCGAAGACGCGCATGCCGTTCGTTAAACGCTTATTTGTAATACCTTGTGTGATTTTTTGATTTTGGATGTATTTTTGATTTTTACGGAGCGCAGCGTACCAACGAAGAAGGGAGCAAAGCGACAACTCGGTACCAGAGAGCGTAGAGCACTAATCTTGCGTCCGCGCTGCCAAAGAACTTTTTAGTAAATTCTTTTTATTTTTTTTGTACGGGGATAGTAAGAGCTATCCTCTAGAAAAAATCAAAAATAGCCCAAAAGCAGGAAATTGTTCACCTGATATATCTGCCCCTAACACCAAATCGCCGTTAGCCGTTGGAGAGAGAGTTTAGTCAAAATATCCTCTAAGCCCCACCTGCACCGCCACCCCTCTAACTCCCGCAAAATACGCCGAAACCTGCGCGTAGCCGGAATATCTTTCCCATAAAGTGTTTTCCACGCCGGCGTTAATTTCGCCGTAGGATTTAACTTTATAATTGGGGAGGACGTAATTTTCCTGGTCGCGGATTTCAACGACGCCTTCGCTTATCAAACTGACTGCAAAGGAGCCGCCGACATACGGGTGCCAGGGGCCGTAATCTCTAAGCAATTTAAGCGCGGGGATAAATTGCAAATTATAAAACAGCGGCGTTTGCATATTTGCGCCCAAAGCCGTTTCATAATTCTGCGCGCTTACTATATTGTAGGACAGCATTAAAGAAGGAAGGATTTTTGTGCCGTCCTTGAAGATAAAAGAAGAATCTATCTTCCCGTTGGCCGATATGGAGAAAATATCAAAATCGTCTTTTTCGCCGTTAAGCGTGGCGCGTTGCGTGCCGTTTGAAAAATGCACTTCCGCGGCGGCAAGCAGATTATCGCGGTAAACCGTGCCCATAAAGCCGGCCATAATACTGTTTTTGTTCATATTAAGGCCTTCTGTCCCCTGGGAATCGTTTACATAACCCGCAAAGACCGAAGGGATAAAATTAAAACCGTGCTCAAGAAACATTATCGGGAAATCTAACCCTATATTTGCGCCGGAAGCGTTGTTTCTTACGTCGGTAAGGCCCTCGGTATAATCATGTTTCTGCGCGGCTACAAAAGGAACAAACCACAGCGTATGCCATTTCTTTTGGGTAACTTCACCGGTATAAAAAGCGCCGGGGTTTACAAAGGTATCGTCTTCCGAAAAACTATAGCTGTTGCGCGCCCTGTAATATCTGCCGTCTTTGGAGAGCATAACGTCAAGCCTGTTAAAGAGCGTGTTTGCTATAAGCACGTTATTTACCGCCATTGCGTTTTGCGCGACCGCCGCCGAGCGTATGGACGGCGTAAGACTGCCAGTTTTTGAAAGCACTATATTATGCGTATCGGGCATGGAAACGCTGTACTCATAAACAGGGCCGTAAAGCTTTTCTACGGAAGTTGTAAGATCCATGGAATTTGAAATAGTAATCGGCGCGGTGGTATTTACGCCGGAGTCTTTAACAAGTCTTAAATAGCTTATATTAGCCGAACCCGCCCCGCCTGAAACTTCAATTGTATCGGCATCGGTAATAAAAGGATCTATATCCACGCTTAAATTGCCCCTTACGCCTTGCGTATAATTATTAAGTTCAACATAACCTATCTGCCCGTTGACCATATTGATATCCGTGCCCGTTATGTTAAAAGCCGCGCCGTTAAAAGTCGCGCTGCTGGCAAAAAAGCTTATGGCCCCGCCGTAGATATTCATAGTGCCGTTAAAGCCGTCAAAGTCGTCGTAAAAATCTATGCGGCCGCTCCTGGGCGAACCGACGGGAATATTTATATCCTCTGCCGAAGTGCCGTTAATATTTACAACGGAGCCCGCGTCTGAAGTTATACCGCCGTAGAAAATTATTTTATCGTCGCTGTTTAAGTTAAGCGTGCCGTTTGAAAGATGTATATCATTTTTATTTACTCCGGAAGAATCGGTATTCCCGCTGAAGATAACATCGTTCTTATCGTTAATATCTATAATGGTTAAAACGCCGTTTTGCAGATAAACCGCCCCGCCCTGCCCGCTCGCGCGGTTATTTGTAAAAGTCCCGCCTTTGGAAATAAGAAAAGTACCCGAAGATAAATATATCGCGCCGCCGTCGCCGCCGGCGGTATTGCCGGTAAAAGAGGCGTTTTCCATCGTAATTGCGCTGCTTTGCGCGTATATTGCGCCGCCGTCGCCGCTTGCTTTATTTGAGGTAAAGATATTGCCCCCATTAAAGGCAGCCGTTCCGTTGCTTTCAATATAAACCGCACCGCCATTTACGGCTTTATTGCTTGTAAAGACGGATTTATTTGCCGTTATATTGCCGCCGTCCCCCAAATATACTGCGCCGCCGTTTCGCGAAGCAGTATTAGACATAAAGGTTGACGTTGAAACTATAAGAAGAGTATTGGAACTTGAGTAAATCGCCCCTCCGTCAAGCGCGGAGGTGTTGCCGTTAAAGTCGCTCAGCATTAAATTGGCGCCGGAAAAAGGTTCTAAATATATCGCGCCGCCCGAGCCGTTTTGCGCCTCATTTTGCGAAAATGTGGCGCTTGATACCACAAGCGCGTAAGAAGAATTTATCGCGCCGCCGTCCAAGACCGCGCTGTTTTGCGTAAACGTTGAGGTGGAAATTACAGCAGGCCCGTCAGCCCAAATTGCTCCTCCGATATCGGCGGAATTTAACGTAAAAGAGGATGTCGTGACAGCCAGGAGGGAATTAGACGAGGGGCCGTAATAATAAATGCCGCCGCCCCCGCCGACTGCCGTGTCGGTGCTCGTGGAATAAGCAAACGCTTCGTTGCCTGAAAAAGTTGAGGAGGAAATAATTGTAACCTGTCCGCTGTTTATAAACAGCGCTCCGCCTGTTGCTACCTGACTGCCGGCGCCGGTAACAGAAGAAATATTATTTTCAAAAGAAACCCCGTTTAAAGTTATTGTTGAAACCGCCGTCGCCGAAGACGGCAAAACTGAAATTGAAATGGCCCCCGCTTTGCCGGTATAAGCGTTTTGCCCGCCTAAAAAACCTATGTTTTTAACCGTAGCGGAGGATACGTTTATCTGTAAAAGAGATGTGGCCGTTGAAGTTGTAATATAATAAAAAGGGCGCGCCTCGGAAGTGCCGGAGCTGGTTATCGTCTTAACGCTTGATAAGACGGCCGGTTCCGTCATATGCACGTCAGTTATAAGCGCGGCGACGTCAACCACCGGGTTATCAAGCACTATCTGCAAATCATTATCTATAACATAGACGGTAACGGGCGCCGCTTTGGGACATAAGGTTAAAGAGAGCACAAAAAATATACTTAAGATAAAACTTTTTATTTTAGCGTTCATATCATTCTCCGCTTTGACATATTTTACTTTCTAATTATATCATATACGCCCGCGCGCGGCGTATAGCGGCGCGCGCGGGAATATGCCTGCAATAAAATAAAACCTTTACTCCAAAACTATCTTATAATCTTCCCACGCAATTTGCGGATCCGCCTGTATTTTTATGCCGCGGTGCACATTTTGCTCCAAAACGGCCTGCTGCGCTTTGATATGCTCGGCCAGCAGCGGATGCAAAACAAGGCGCATAGTGCCGCCCGGGCGGCCCTGCGTGAGGTCAAAAATTTCCCTCTGAACTTTAATGCGCATGCTTTCGGCCGAAAGCACTCTGCCGCTGCCTTTGCATTGAGGGCATTCCTCGGTAATAAGGCTGCCGGTGCTTTCTTTTTTGCGCTCTCTTGTCATCTCCACAAGACCAAGACGCGTTATGGGCAGTATGCGGATTTTTGCCCTGTCGCGCTTAACGGCGTCGTTTAAGGCGTCCACGACTTTATGGCGGTTGGAGGCTTTTTTCATATCAATAAAGTCTATTACTATTATGCCGCCGATGTTTCTTAATCTGAGCTGGTGGGCAATGGCGTAGGCGGCTTCAATATTAGTCTGCGTCACGGTTTCTTCCTGCGACTTGCTGCCGGTAAATTTGCCGGTGTTTACGTCTATGGCGCAAAGACTTTCTGCCTCCTGAATAATAATACTGCCGCCGTTCTCAAGAGGCAGTTTTATAAGACGCAGCTTTTCTATCTCCTGCTCAATGTTAAAAGCTTCAAAGATAGGCGTTTTGGCTTTGTAAAGTTTTATGCGGTCTTTAAGTTCGGGCGAGATCCTTTCAACAAAGTCCAGCACTTTATCGTAATCTTTCTGGCTGTCAAGCATATAAACTTTAACGTCTTCCGAAAGAATGTCGCGCGATACCTGCAGAACGCCGTCCATATCCTCATGCAAAATAGCCGGCGCGGGAGCGCGTTCAAAACGCGTTATAATGGTTTTCCACTGGCGGTAGAGGTATTTTACCTCTTTCTCAAGCTCCTCTTCGCTTGCCTCTTCGGCCTCGGTTCTCACGATACAGCCCATGCCTTCAAGATATTTGGCGGCCAGTTTTTCAACAAGGTCGTTTAATCTCTGGCGTTTATCGTTGTCTTCTATATTCTTTGACACGCCGACAAAACGCTGGTTGGGCGTTAGAACAAGATAGCGGCCGGGCAAGGTAACATCCATGGTAACCTTCATGCCTTTTGTGCCTATGGCGTCCTTTACAACCTGCACCATAACTTCCTGCCCTTTGTAGAGGATTTTATCTATGGGCTTTTTATCGCCCTCAATAACATCGGAAATATAGAGGTAGGCGTTCTTCTCGTAGCCGATATTCAAAAACGCGCTTGAGATGCCGGGCAAAACATTTTCAACTACGGCCTTGTAAATGTTGCCTACTATATTTAGAGAACCTCTGCGTTCCCACATAAGTTCCGCCAAAACTCCGTCCTCTAAAATAGCGATTCTGGTTTCTTCAAAAGAAGTATTTACCAGCACTTCCACGGAAGGATTATCCGAAAATGATTTCATTGTTTATTCTCCGTCTTAAACCGCCGCGCCTTAAGGCTAAATCCGCATCAAATCTCCCTGCGGGTTTTGCCAAAATAAGGCCTGGCGCGTAATACGCATCTGCGCGCCCCCGCCGTCAAAGCAAGGCAACATCAGAAACATCTGCCTCACTTCCAAACTTCTAAGGGCGTCCAAACGCGCAAGTAATAGAAACTCGTCTTTTTCCGATTGCAGCGCTTTCAAAAAAAGCGCCGAAGTATCCCCTTTCTCTAAAGCCGCCTGAACATCGCGGGCGACAATCATCTCAAGACGCCCGCCGGTTTTCAAAGTATTTTGCGGCGGCGGATTAACCTTTATTTTATATTGGGCCGCGCAAACTAAAACCTCAAGCGAACATAAAGCAGAGGGCACTTCTTTAATCGTTTCTATCTTAAACCCGCCCGTTATAAACGGGGCGAGTTTTGTTTTAATTTCTTCAATGTCATATTCTTGGCAAAGGCTTATGTCTGCGTACTGGCACAAGTCCGCCGAGCCTTCCTGCGCGCCGGGCCCGAAAGCCAAACGCGGCCAAGTTTTACTGCTTACGTATTTTAAGCCGCCGAAAATTACGGCGTCTTTCAAAATACGGCGGAACTCGTGTAAAGTTACACCGTCTTCGTTTCGGCTTAATTTAAGCCGATACTTAAAAACGGGCTCTCTTTTTATCATACCATTTTATATACGCGCTTTTTTATATTATATTATGGATAAACGCCGTCTGTAGACGCTTTCCACAATGCCCAAAGCCCACGCGCTTGCCACCAAATTGCTGCCGCCGTACGATATAAACGGCAGGGGTATGCCCGCAACGGGCACTATGCCTATAAGCATACCGAAATTAAATATCATATAGACAAAAAATATGCCGAAAATCCCGCAGCATACCAAATAACCGAAATAATCGCTTGAAAGCGCAGCCGTCTGTACTGTGCGCCAAAGTAAAATTATATAAAGCAAAAGCACCGTAAGCGTACCCAAAAGGCCGCGCTCTTCTCCCAGGACGGCAAGGATAAAGTCCGTGTGCCTCTCGGGCACAAAACCAAGGCGGCTTTGCGTGCCGGAAAAATATCCTTTGCCTAAAACGCCGCCGGAACCCATGGCAATCTGCGCCTGCAAAACATTATAACCCGCCCCTTTGGGATCGGACTTAGGGGCCAAAAAAGTTTCAATCCTCTTGCGCTGGTAAGGCTTCATATGATTATAAACAAACCACCCGCAGAAAAACCCCGCCAAAACCGAACCCGCAACTATAAAAACAAAAATCGGCGCAAGCCTCAGACGCAATTGCTTTGCAAACCACCAAATAAGCCAGCAGATAAATAAAACTGTTCCGCAAAACCCCGCGATATAAAGCCAGTTATGCGTCAGCTGCGAAATTGCATAAAGAAAAATATTATTTTGCGCAATTTTGGGCATCATAGCCGCGTAAGTCCATGCCACGGGAAAAACCCCCGCGAAAGAAACAAACAGGAATATAAGGATAAAATAAAAACTGTTAAATCCCGCCGTATAGAGCAAAATCAAAAGCGCGGGCGCCGTTACCACTATTGAAGAAAAATCCGGCTGACGCATAATCAAAATAAATATGGGCAAAATAATGAGGCCCAGATAAAACAAAGTCTTGAACTCGCTGGCCGAGCTTCTTCGCCGCGCCAAAAAAGACGAGGCTACAAGTATAGCGGCAATACGGCAAATTTCAGTAGGCTGGAAAGAAATAAAACCGAAGCGAAACCAAGAGTTTGAGCCGCGCATTACAACGCCGAAAATCAGCACCGCCCCTAAAAGAAGCAGAATAAAAACATAGAGGGCTTTTTGCTGCTCGCTGTAAATCTGATAATTAAACAGCCAGCCGAACATAAAAGCGCAAAAAGCAACTGGCAAGGCGATTAAATGCGTGCGCACTACGTCTGCGGCAAAACCCAGCCCGCTTACCGCAGAAATTATTACGGAAAACCCTATCAAAGAAAGCAAAGCCGCCGCGCCCGCAAGCACATAGTCAAGGTTGCGTCTTTGTATTTGCTGCTCGTTTTGATTACTTTTGCCAAACATTATTTAACTCCGTAATACGCCTTTATAATCTGCCGCGCGACAGGCCCCGCGGCCGAAGCCCCGCCCTTGCCAAATTCCACAAAAACGGCAAAAGCCAAATCAGGCTCCTGCCCGGGGCGGGCGGCAAAACCCATAAACCAGCCGTGATCTTCTCCGTGCGGATTTTGCGCCGTACCCGTTTTGCCATAAACATCTATCCCTAAAACATGTGCGCTTCTGCCGGTGGCTTTGTCCACAACGCCCTTTAAGGCTTTGTGCAAAAGCTCAAAGAGGCCCGTCTTAAAACTAAGCTGAGAAATTAAATCCGGTTTGCCATCAAAAGTTATTTTGCCTTCCGGATTTACTATTTTCTCTATATAATAAGGCCGCCAGATTGTGCCTTTGTTTGCAATTGCGGAGGCAAAAACAGCCATCTGCAAAGGCGTTAAAAGCAGTTCCCCCTGGCCTATTGATAAATTAAGAGTGTCGCCGCCGAACCAGTAAGTTCTCAGTCTTGCGCGTTTGCTGGGGCCGTAGATATTGCCGGATTTCTCGCCGGGAAGGTCAATGCCCGTCTGCCTGTCAAAGCGGAACATTCTCTCTATTTTCTCTATATGCGAAGCGCCTACTTTTAGGCCCAAATTATAAAAATAAATATCGCAGGACTGCGCCATGCCTTCAAGAAAATCTATATTCTCCCCGTGGATCTTCCAGTCCTTAAACTCCCTTCCGTTAAGATACATCTTGCCCGCGCAGGTTACCTTATCGTCAACGTCAAGGCGGCCTGTTTCATAAGCGGCAATGGAAGTTATTATTTTGAAAGGCGAAGCCGGCGGATAGAGGCCCTGTATGGCCAAATTATATTCTGGAATATTGGTTTTGTTTTGTTTATTTTCGTCCCCTCCGTCATCGTAGGGAACAAAAATATTCGGATCAAAATCCGGCGCTGACACCATAGCCAAAACAGCGCCTGTGCGCGGGTCTAAGACAACGACAGCCCCGTTCCCGGTGGGAGAATTTTTTATGCCTTCCTCCGCCGCTTTTTGCACGGTATAATTTATTGTTGTGTAGATATCTTCTCCGGCGCGGCCTTTATTGTCTTTTATTTTTTGTTTAACGCGGCCTTTATAGTCAACTTCCAGGAACAAGCCGCCGTCGCGGCCTTTTAATTCTTTTTCATATCTTTTCTCTATGCCGCTTTTGCCTATTTTATTGTTCAGACGGTAATTTTCGCTTTGCGAAAATTCGCGCCACGCCCTGTTGTCCATAGGGCCCATGTAACCTAAAAGATGCGCCAAAAACGCGCCGCTGGGATAGGTTCTTTTACTTTCCTCAAGAAGATATAAACCGGGGTAATAAATTTGCAGTTCCGCAAAAGAAAAAACTTTCTGCGGAGATATGTTTTGCGCCAAGGCCGCCGCTTTGCCGCTTCTTATCGCTTTTTTAAGCTTGGATAAAATATCCTTCTGCTCAACGCCTAGATATTTGCCGACGTCCTGGGCAAAAGCGTCAAGAGCGGCGGGGCTCATTTCCTGCGTGGAGGGCAGATAGTATAAACTGAAAGCGGGGCTGTTTGTAGCAAGCGCAATCCCGCCGCTTGCAAATATCCTGCCGCGCGGCGCCGTCTGATATAAAATCTGCGTGCGGTTTTGCTCGGCGGCTTCGGTATATTTTTTGTGGGAGATAAGCTGTATGTCTATCATCTTAAAAGCTATTACGCCCGCAAAGAGAAAAACGAGCCAGAACAGTTTTTTAAGACGAACAGCGTCAAAACTTTTATTTGTTCTCATTAGTTAACTTACCAACGGCAAAATATTTTGTCACCAAAAGATAAGCGGCCGGCAAAAGCAAACCGCTTAAAAGAGAGCCGAAAATCAAACTCTTAAATCCCTGCCAGATAAAAACCCCGCTGAAAATAAAACCCAAAACACCGTAAGTTAAAACGCAAAAGATATTAAGGCATACGGTAATTACAAATTGCGGGCCGATATCCTTAAAGTCAATTTTATCGTCAATGCGGTAAAATAAAAACAGCATCAGGGTAAACACTAAAGCGTTTGCGCCAAAAAGCATAGTGCCGAAAAAATCCAAAAACAAACCGCTTATAAAAGCAAATATATACCCGCCCAGCTCGCTTAAAGCGCAGGCCATTATCAGCGAAAAAACAAACATAACCCCCACCGTTACGCCGAGCGGGGAAAAAAGCTCCACCGCTATCCAGTGCGCTACGGTAGCCAAAATAAAAATAGCAAAACATTTAAGAAATTTGATCATTTCTTTAAGTCCTCTTTGGCTTTGCCGGCTTTAATTTTTTTATCCGCTCCGCCCGCGGGAAAAATAAGAACTTCTTTTATGTCCGACGGTTTTGCCGCGGGCGTTATGTAAAAACTGAGAGAAGTCGGGGTGCGCCCCTCCTCTTCGGCTACGGCGGGGCCGATTTCGCCTATCAAAAGACCGTCGGGGAAAAGCGCGCTTGAAGCGGAAGCAAAAATTTTATCGCCCTCTTTAACCTGGGCGCCAAGCGGCAGATACTTTATGGTAACAAGCCCATCCTGCGTCCCGCCGACGAGCCCTTCGGCCATAGAAGGCGCTACGTACGCGGCGGAAAAAAATTCTTCGTCGTTAAGAAGTAAAATCTTTGCCGTTTTGGGCGTAACCTCAATTACATTGCCCGCCAAAGCAAACACGCCGTCCTCAATTGCGCCGGCAGGCGCGCGCAGTTCTATGCCGTCGTCAGCCCCTTTTACGACTATAACAGTGCTTCTTCTTGAGGGCTCTCTATACGCAACTCGCGCCCAGAGGCCGCCCCATTTTTCCTGCGGGTTTAAGAGTAAAAGTTCGGTAAGTCTTTCGTTTTCCTTTTCCAGCACGGCCGCGCGGGAGTTTTGCACCTGGAGTTCCGAAATCTGCTCTTTAAGGCGGTTATTTTCCGTAGCGACTTCAAGAAGCGAGCGCGCCGATTGTTGCGCGCCGTTAAGATATTCCATAGCGCCATGCGCGGCGCGCAGCTGTGGTATAAAAACGTAAGAGAGCACCGCCCGAAGAGAGTTTATCGGCCCTTCTAAAGGCAGCAGCATAAGCACTAAAGCCAAAGCGGCAAACACAGAGGGTAGTATTTTTGAGTAGCCTCTTTCCTGCGCGCTTAATTTTTTTGTGCGTTTTTCCTGCATACAACGCTCCGCTTTACTTATTATTTATGCTCTTTCTTATAGCTTTTTATGCGGCGGGCCGCATTCTCTTTAAGATTGTTGAAGAAAAATCTGTAATCGTACATATGCAAAACGCCCGCGGGGAAAAAGCCTTCATTTGCGTTATATTTAGACGTGTCAACTTCAACGACCAAGGCGTTTGTGCCCTCTTCAAGCCGCGCGGTTTTGAAAGGTTTTTCCTCTCCCTCCACAACGCCGGTTTCGCTGTTATATATAATCCCGCCTTTATACTGGCTTTTTTTGCTGGGTTTTCCGTCGGTTCGCCAATTTACGGGGTTAATTGCCTGCGCGTCTTTGCGCAAAAGGAAAGAATATCCGCTGTTTGGCAGCTCGGTGTTATAAGAGATTATAACTCCGGTGTCTTTTGGCCCTTTTGCCATTTTCAAAAAAGGATATTTTTCCAAATCCTCTTTGGTAACCGACCAGCCCACAATATAGGCCGCCACAAGTTTATCCTGAAGTTTTTTATCGGCAAATCGCTGCTCCATAATATTTTTTATCATCATGGAGCCCTGGCTGAACCCCATCAAAATAAACGGGCGGCCGTTATTGTAATGCTGCAGATAATAATCAAAAGCTTTAAGCGTATCCTGATAGGGAATTGAAAGGAAATTGGCAAGGCTGTTATCGTCAAGCTTGACGACTTCTATGGAGCCGCTTCTGTAATACGGCGCGTAAATGTTAACTTTATCGCCGGCAAGGGCGGTGTTGAAATTTATATAATTTACGGCGTTTTTCTTTGAGGCTTCGTCGTTAAAATTCTGATATTCAAGTCCGTTCCCCCCGAAGATAGTGGGATAAACGTAAAAGACGTCTATATCCTGGGGCTCCTGCCCGAGGGCGGGAAGTTTAAGCCAATACTTTTCCTCGCCGTAGCGCGGCGCGGAAGGGATAGCGTATGTCTTGAAAGTCTGAGATGCCGAAGCGGCAACCGCAGACGGCGCGCTTTGCGTTGAAACCGCCGTTGTCTGCGCGTAAAGCGCCGGCAAAAGCAGCAGGACAAAAGATAAACATAAATTTAATTTGGCGTTAAAAAATTTCTTCATGTAACCCCTCTTATTCCTCAATTTTAAGCATAGCGATGAAAGCTTCCTGCGGGATATCAACGCTGCCGATGCTCTTCATTCTTTTCTTGCCTTCTTTTTGTTTCTCAAGCAATTTTCTTTTGCGCGTAATATCGCCGCCGTAGCATTTTGCTATAACGTCTTTGCGAAAGGCGGCAATGGTTTCGCGCGCAATAATTTTGCCGTTTACGCGCGCCTGCACGGCCACCTCAAACTGCTGCCGGCCGATAAGTTCTTTTAACTTTTCGCACAAAAGCCGTCCGCGCGTAAGGGCTTTGTCTTTATGCGTTACCACGGAAAGCGCGTCAACCGGACTGCCGTGTATAAGCACTTCCATCAAAACGACGTCGCTGCTGCGGTAATCGGCAATTTCGTAATCAAAAGAAGCATATCCTTTTGACACGGACTTTAACTTATTATAGAAATCTATCACCATTTCCGCCATAGGCATATAATAGTTTATCATAACGCGCGAACTTGAAAGATGCTCCAGGCTTATATAAACGCCGCGCTTTTCTTTAAGCAACGTCATAACGCCGTCCATATAGACAATCGGCGTCACGATTTTTATTTTTATGGAAGGCTCTTTTATGTCAATTATATCGCCGTGCGGAGGAAAGTTCGCCGGATTATCTATCCATTTATAGCCGCCGCCTGCGTCGGCCAGGGCGGAAAGTTCCTGCGGATGCGTTTTGCGCAAAGTAAACTTTACCTGATAAATAACGTTGGGGCTGGTGGCAATCAGAGAAAGGCCAAATTCCCTCTCAAGCCTTTCTTTTACTATCTCTATATGCAAAATCCCCATAAAACCAAGACGAAAACCAAAACCCAAAGCTTTGGAAACTTCGCTTTGATAACTGAAAGAACTGTCCGACAAGTTTAATTTCTCAAGAGCGGTCCTAAGCAGCGGATAATCGGTTGTTTCAATTGGGAAAATGCTGGCAAAAACTACAGGTTTTGCCTCGCTGTAGCCGTGCAGCGGCGTTTTTGCGGGCTCGTCGGCAAGCGTAACGGTATCGCCCACCTGCACCTGATGGATATCTTTTATGCCCGCAATAATATACCCCACTTCGCCGCACTGGAGGCCCTGGCATTTTTCAAGCTTAGGCGTCATATAGCCGACTTCTTCTATCTTGGAAGTAAAGCCCGAGGCCATTAATTTCAAAGTCTGCCCCGCTTTTATTTTGCCGTCCATAAGCCGCACGTAAACTATGACGCCGCGAAAAGAATCGTAAAAAGAATCAAAAATCAAAGCGCGCGTTTTGCCCTCGGGCTCGCCTTTGGGAGCGGGCACGTCTTTTACGATACGCTCAATTAAATGCTCTACGCCAAGACCGGTTTTGGCGCTTACCCTTTCTGCCGAAAGAGGCTCTTTAAGGACTTCCCAAATCTGCTCTTCGGCGACATCGGCGTCGCTTTGATTTAGGTCCACCTTATTTATAACCGGTATTATTTTAAGGCCGAGGCTTTGCGCCAGATGCGCGTGAGCCACCGTCTGCGCTTCAACGCCCTGAGAGGCGTCTACAAGAAGCAAAACCCCCTCGCACGCGCGAAGGGAGCGCGCCACTTCGTAGGAAAAATCAACATGGCCCGGCGTGTCAATTAAATTGAGGATATAATCTTTATATTTTATGCGCACGGCCTTTGCTTTGATGGTAATGCCGCGCTCGCGCTCAAGATCCATACCGTCAAGCAGCTGCGCCTGCATTTTGCGATGCTCTACGGTGCCGGTATCTTCCAAAATACGGTCCGATAATGTTGTTTTGCCATGGTCTATGTGCGCGACTATGGAGAAATTGCGTATCTTTTTCATCTGATTAAGCAAAGCCTAAAAATTTTCTTTGAGTTTTCTGATTTCAGAAGAGCTTGTGAGCAATATGGCCGCCTGGGCCAAATTGGAACAATCTTTGAAATTCAAATTTCTTAAGGTGTTCTTTATCCTAAGAAACATTACGGTTGAAACCGATAAAATATCCACACCCAGTCCTACCAAAAAAGGTATCATCTCCGGATCGGAGGCCATCTCCCCGCAAATGCTTACGGGTTTTCCTTTCTTGCGCGCCGCTTGAATAACGAAATTTATAACGCGCAAAACGGCCGGATGGTAGGGATCATATAAATCGGCCACCTCTTGATTTACCCTGTCAACGGCGATAAGATATTGAATTAAATCGTTTGTGCCTATGGAAACAAAATCCACTTCCGCCAGTATGCCGTCCATGGTAAGCGCAGCCGAGGGCACTTCTATCATAGCTCCCGTTTCAATAGGGTGCCGCGGTATTATGTTTTTTGAAGCCGTTTCGGCAAGCACTTCCTTAAAAATTCCGTTTACAATTTTTATCTCCTCAACGGAAGAAACCATGGGTATCATCATCTTAACGCGCGCAGGCACCTCCGAGGCGGTCCTTATTATGGCGCGCATCTGCGTGCGCATAAGAGAAGGATATTTCAAAAACAGTCTTATGCCGCGGCAGCCCATAAAGGGATTGTCTTCTTCGCTGGGCCTGGAAAGGCCAAACTGCGCGATTTTATCTCCGCCTAAATCGGCAAGGCGTATGGTAAAAGGACGCAAATCAAAATGAAGAGCCGCTTTTTTATATATGGAAACCTGCTCGTCCTCACCTGGCGGCAGGTAGCGGTCCATATAAATAAATTCTGTGCGCAGCAGACCCAACCCGTCGGAGCGAAAAGGCACTTCCCCCTTAAATTCCTGCCGCGGGTCGTAGTTGAGATATAATGTAACTTTATGCCCGTCTTTTGTAACGTTGGGAAGAGCGCTTATATCTTGCAAAGAAATTTCTTTCTGTAAAAACAAAACCTGTTTTTGTCTGTATTCTTTTAGAGTTTTATCATCGGGGCTTATGATTATTTTGCCTTCCTCGCCGTCTACGATAATAAGGTCGTTTTGCTTAGTCTGCTCGGCCGCGGCGCAAAGACCGACAACCGCAGGCATCTGCATGCTTTGCGCCAAAATGGCGGTATGACTAGTTTTACCGCCGACGTCGGTTACAAAACCCAAAACATTTTTGCTGCTTAAACGCAAGGTGTCGGAGGGAAATAAATTATGCGCTATTACCACCGAAGGCTGCTTTATGCCGCTGAACTTATTTTGCTTTTTTTGCGTAAGATTCTCAAAAAGGCTTTTGGCGACGTCGGCCAGGTCAAATTTCCGCTCTCTGAAAAAATCGTTTTTTATGGAGTCAAAATGCCGCATGGCTTCCTGCACGCAGACGTAAAGGGCGTACTCCGCATTTAATTTTTCTTTTTCAATTTTCTTCTTTACGTTTTGATTTAAGACGGGATCTTTCAAAATCGCTTTATGCGCCTGCAAAAGTTTTGCATAATCGTTGCCGAAAAGCTCTTTTACCTTGCTTTCCGTTTTAGTAAACTCTTCGTAAGTCTTATCTATCGCCGCGGAGTAGCGGCGCAGTTCTACCTGCACGTCGGCGGGAGCGACGGGACGGTTTTCGGTCATAACGGCATCGGGGGCCACCACGTAGGCGGGGCCTATGGCTATACCGGGAGAAGCCGCTATGCCTTTTAAGACTATCATTTATCCTCCTCCGCAATCTTGCCAAAGACGGACTTTAAGCTTTCAAAAGCATCTTTCTCATCCTCTCCTTTGATGATAAGCTTAATCAAAGAGCCCTGCTCGGCCGCCAGCATCATTATGCCCATAATGCTTTTGGCGTTTACTTCCATCTCGTCTTTAAGGATGAAAACGTCGCTCTTAAAACGGCCCGCGTCTTGCGCTATCATGGCGGCCGGCCTTGCGTGGATACCAAGTCTGTTAACTATTTTTATATCTTCTTCTATCACTTATCCCCCGTCAGGCGATGAAAGAAGCCAGCGCAAAAAGCACCGTGCCGGAAATATAAAGGACTATGCTCGGCATATTAAGCTTCTTCATAAATATCGTCAAAATTACAAAAGCCAAAAGCAAAGAGGCTTTCATAATCGTATCGGCGTCGACAACCGTGCCCTTAAAACGCGAATAAACTCCGTAGGCAAATAAAGCCAGCGTAAACAACTGTCCCAAAGTTTTAAGAAAAGAAATTGCTTTGTTCCAGTTCAGGTTTATAAGCCCGTAAAAATTATTTTCCGTGCCGTTGTAGCCGTCGTAAAACCCTTTTGCGCGGATAGCAAAAGCCGGTATGTCGTAAATTAAAAGAGAGCTTATCAAAGCCAACAGAATTATAAAAAGCGTTTCCTTGGTAGGGCCGCTGTCATGCAAAATTTGTATCTGTCCGGCAAATAAAACAAATATGCAGATTACAAGAGAAAGAGGTTTTAACACAGCCCAAAAAAGCCTGTCCCCCAAAGAGGCGGCCGTATTGGCGGTGCTGG
Organism: Elusimicrobiota bacterium; assembly: GCA_023398295.1. Taxonomy (GTDB): domain Bacteria; phylum Elusimicrobiota; class Elusimicrobia; order Elusimicrobiales; family Elusimicrobiaceae; genus Proelusimicrobium. The sequence continues at coordinate 51,841 of JAEWSL010000010.1, forward strand.
CGCGGATTATGCGCCACTCTCTTTCCTCCTGATAAAAATTAAGCTTCGTGCAGACGGAAAGTTTTTCCTCCTGCTTAAGCATGGCGCCTATGCTGTAGAGGCTCATTACGGGATTGCAGTTAAAGCCTTCCAGATTACGCGCCAAAGCGCGCTTATAAAGAAGTTCATTCTTCTGATAAATAATGCGCAAAGCGGGCCGAACTATATGCAGCACCCCGATGTTTTGGAATTTGGCGTAATTCCAAAAACTTTGCAAGAAAAGGCTTCTAAAAACTACCGAGCGAGGTTCAACGTACATAAATTTAGTCCTCCTTAAGCTTTGAGCTAAATGAGATAAACAGCACCGAAAGCCCTATCCACGGCACCACAAAGTAAGAGAACTTAAAAGCTATATGTATTTTTTGAGGAATATCTTCGTCAAAATAAGCAAACAACGGGCCTATTAAAGTGCAAACCGCCACCAGGAAAAGCAAAACGGCCAGGAATTGGAAGATAAGGCTCTGCGCCAAAACGGCGCCCGTGCTTGTTTTGCCTTCCAGAAGCGCTTTTTCCACCACGGGAAGTATGCGCGTGCGGAATTTTCTTAACCCTTTCTCCAGAAAACTGAAAAGTATTCCCGTCATGATGCCGGCAAAAAAAGCAAAATAAATATCCATGGCAAAGAAATGCGCCAGCAAAACCGCGCTGCCCGCGCTTATAGCCCCGCTGGGCGGCACAACCCCGCCGACCGGAATAAAGTCAAGATAAATAAGTTCCGTAAAAATGCCGAGTTGGAGGCCCAAAAATAAATCTCCGCTGAACATGCCCAGCAAAGCCCCCGCCACTATGGGGCGCGAAATCAACACCTGCCCCACATAAGTAACGTCCAGTTCCAAAAATGCCAGCAAAGCGCAAAGCAATATTAGTTGTAACATTAAAATAACCTCTTTGAAAGCGATGCGGGCAGAGCCCGAACATCAAATTTTACAGTCTTCGCAAGGTCTTTAACAAAAGGGACTTCATTTTCCGATAAATAAACCCCTTGCGAATATTCTTTTTTGCCTTCCTGATACTCCGTGTTTCCTACATTTACTTTCTCAAACTTTACGCCTTCTTTGATTAAAGAGGCCAAAGTTTCAAACCCGTCAATAAGCAAAAAAACTTTTTGCGGGTTTTGCCCCCCAAGATATCTGGCGGCGGACGTTTCGTCAAAAACGCGCAGCCCGTAAGAGGGCGGTAAAGCAAGTCTCAGCATTTTTTGCATAAGCGCGCTTGAAGCCGCTTCCCGCGATACTATGACCACTTCCTGCGCTTTAATCTGCGGCAGCCAGCTTTCCACCACCTGCCCGTGCAGCAATCTGTTGTCTATGCGCGTAAAAATTATATCCATCATCGTGGCATCCCGCCGCCGCTTTTAACAGCATTGGCATCTTTCCGTTGCGTTGAAAACGGCTTTTTTGCCGTCTTCCAAAACCTTTTTGGCAAGGTCCCGAGCGTTAAGCTTTTCCCTGTTGTTAAGGGCGCAAAGAAGCATGCTTAAATTAAGCCCGCAGAGCACCTGCGTATTTTTACTCTCCTGCAAAGAACAGACCGCCATATTGCAGGCCGTCCCGCCGAAAGTGTCTGTAAGCACCAAAGTGCCTTTTGGCGAAGCGTTTTTTTTAACTTTGTCCGCCGTTTCCTGCAAATCTATCTTCCCGCTGACGCTTAATGCCAAAACGCTCTCTTTATCAAAAGCGCAGATGCGGGACGCCGTATCCAGCATAGCCTTAGCCAAACTGCCGTGTGAAATCAAAATAAGCTTTACCATACTTCTTTTTTCTCTATGCCGATATCCCTGTGATATTCGGACACTTTATAACCTTTCTCCTGAAGATATGCCGCCATACTATGCGCCATAAAAACGCTTCTGTGGCGGCCGCCGCTGCAGCCAATGGCTATCGTCAAGTAAGATTTGCCCTCCTTAATATATTTGGGTATTAAGTAAACCAGCAAATCGGAATACTTCTTCAAAAAATTCTTCGCGTAAGGCGTTGACATTATGTATTCCGCCACTTCTTTATCAAGGCCTGTTTTCTCCCTCAGGGCGGCGACGTAATAGGGATTTGCCAAAAAGCGCACGTCTATGACGATATCTGCCTCCAGAGGAAGACCGTTTTTATAACCGAAGGAAACTATTGAAATTATCATTTCCTCCGAACGCTTTACCTCAAGAAGGCGCGATATCTTTTCCTTCAACTCGCCCAAAGTAAGATGGGAGGTGTTGATATCTTTATCGGCCATTATTTTAAGAGGGTTAAGCAGACGGCGTTCTTTTTCTATAGCCGTCAAAAGCTGCTCCGCAAGAGGATGTTTGTGTTTCGTTTCCGAAAATCTGCGCACAAGCACTTCGTTTGAGGCGTCTATAAAAAGCATTTTGGGGCTAAAGCCCTGTTTTATTATAGCCTCAAGCATAAGCGGCAGATCTTTTATGCCATCGCCGTCGCGCGCGTCTATGCCTAGAGCTATGTTTTTATAACGCTCGTGCTTTTTTATATGCTGCGCAAAAGCGGGAAGAAGGGCTACAGGCAGATTATCCACGCAGTAAAAACCAAAATCGCCCAGGATTTTTAACACCTGCGTTTTGCCCGCGCCGGAAATGCCGGTTATAATAAAAAGTTTCCCCTTTGTCTGCTGGGGAATTAAAGCTTCATTTTCTTCCATTCTTCTGCCCTTTCATCTGCGAAAGCAGCCTTCTGCTGAACTCTTTTGCCGAACTTATACCCTGCCCTTTAAGCCTTTGATTTAAGGCGGCGACTTCAATAAGCACGGCCAAATTCCTGCCCGGGGTTACGGGGATTGTCAAAGAATTTACCTCCACCCCCAAAATATTGGCTTTTTGCTGCTCCACTCCCAAGCGGTCAATAACGCCGCCCTGCGGAGGAATTAAATTTACCTCCATATCAACGGAAGAGCTGTCTATAGAAGAGCCTATGCCAAAGAGCCTCTCCACATCAATTATGCCCATGCCGCGCACTTCCATAAAATGCCTAAGCATCGGCGGGCAAAAACCCAAAAGCGCGCCGCCACGCCTGCGCTGGATTTCAACGACGTCATCGGCCACCAAAATATGCCCGCGCTTAATAAGCTCCAAGGCGCATTCGCTCTTGCCTATGCCGGCGTCGCCTTTTATAAGAACGCCCAGGCCCGATACCCTTACCAAAACGCCGTGCACATGCGTGCGCGGGGAAATGCAGTCGTCCAAATAACTGGTAAGCTCCGATACAAAGGACGCCGTGTCCAAGCTCGTGCTCAAAAGCGGCGTTTTGCCGTCTTTACAGGCCTGCTTTATGGCGGGCAAAATTTTCATTCCGGCCGTTACTATAACGCAGGGCACAAGCCCGCCCTTAAGCATTTTTCCTATATTGCCTTTAAGCGCGGCAAAAGGCTGCTTTGCGCAAAACGCATATTCCCCGCGGCCGATTATCTGTATAATTTCGGCGCGGTAGTTTTCCAAATGGCCGTCAAGCGCAAGGCCCGGACGGTTAAGAGCGGCTTTTGTAATTTCGCGCTTCAAGTTAGTTTTACCCGAGATTAGCTCAAGGCAAAGCTCTTTTTGCTTGTCCTGCAAAAGCTGTTCCACCGTCACGGTTCTGGCAAATTGGGACACGTTAAACCTCGCCGCTTAAATTATTTCTGCTTCACAGGCTGTATAAGCCCGTAAGTGCCGTCAAGCCTTTTGAAAATAAGGTTAATCTGCTTAGACTCTTCGTCTAAAAACATCCAAAAAGTGTATCCGAGCCTTTCCATTTCGTAGGCGGCGTCTTCAGGGTTCATAGGATAAACTTCAACCTGTTTGATGACCGAAAATTTGACGTCGTTTTGCGGAGCGTAAACCGCGCCGTAATAAGAAGCCAAATCTTCCTTTTTCATCTTCTTGCTTCTTACAATTTTGCTTTTTTCCTTCCTTATCTGCGCTTCAATTTTAAGAATTACGCCGTCTATGGATTTATAAAGGTCCTCTTCTACCGCTTTGGCGGTAAATTTATTCTTGCCGGCGTGTATGGTAAGTTCGGCGCGCTGGTTTATTTTCTTATCAACGCTGAGCACCGCTTCCGCCCAGGAGTTTTCATCAAAAAATTTATCCAGTTTATCCACTTTGCTTTGGGTAAAATCTTTTATGGCCTCCGTAAGCTTGATGTTCTTTGCGGTAATTTTAAGTTTCATAGATTCCTCCTTCCCCAAGCGCGTTGTTTCGCGCTTCCTATATATATTTATCTTTCTATTAAATCATTTGTGCGCCCGTCTGTCAAATTGACGGGCTACTTAACAAGCAGCCGTATGGCGTTGGGACAGGCTTTGATTTCTATTCTCTCCGAACTCTGACGCACCTCCCCGTCAATATGATATAAAAACGATCCGAAACAGTTTATGGAAGCCTGCTTTATCTGCAAAATGTTTGACGCGTTTATCGGGCTTACGCCAGGCATAAAAAAGTTAGGCAGCGCGCCAAGCAGTTTAAGCGTAGGCCCTTCCGTCATAACAATGTCCAAAAGACCGTCGTTAAGCTTGGCCTGGGGCGCAACGGTAAAATTACTGCCGTACTGTGTGCCGTTTGCCACGCTTAAAGTAAAAGGATATCCGCTTAAAACGCGGCCGTCATCTAAAGTAATCTCCGTATAAGCGGGCGCATAATTAAAAAATTTGCTTATGCCTATCTTGAAATATTCCAGCCTGCCGCGGCCGCGCGCTTTGTTTTTCTGCGCGTTCTTTGCGCCCTGCGCGCCGCGCCGCGCAAACTCGGCGGCGACTTCGGCCTCAAAACCAAGGCCGGCTACGTTGATAAAATACTCTTTATCCACCATGCCTAAATCGCAGGGCAAATCCCTTAAAGACGCCAGATATTTGCAGGCGGCGTCAAAATCGTCCAGCGGATAACCCAGCTGGCGCGCAAGCCCGTTGCCGCTGCCAAAAGGGATTATGCCCAGGGCGGTCTGAGTACCGGCAAGACTTTGCACCGCTTCGTTTATAGTGCCGTCGCCGCCTGCTACTATAACCTGTGGGAAATTATAGCCCGCGGCCTCTTTTGCAAGTTCGCGCGCATGGCCTGCGCCCTGCGTTAAAATAATTTGTGAAGAAGGAAAATTTGCCGCTATAGCTTTTTTCAAAGCATCTAAGCTGCCGTTTTTGCCGGCGGAAGGATTTATAATAAATATTCTCTCCATTTTTGAACGCTCCTTACCAATATGATATACTTTATAATATTTTGAGGCGCTTTATGAAGAGTTTGGAAATACGGGAATCTTTCTTAAATTATTTCAAGGCAAAAGGGCTTACGATAGCGCCTTCAAGCCCGCTTGTTCCGCACGCGGATCCGACTTTGCTTTTTACCTCCGCCGGCATGGTGCAGTTTAAGGCCAATTTTTTAGGGCTTAAAAAAAATCTTAAAAATGCGGCCACCGTGCAAAAATGTCTGCGCACTACCGATATAGATAATGTGGGCTTTACAAAAAGGCATCTCACCTTCTTTGAGATGCTGGGCAATTTTTCTTTCGGCGATTATTTTAAGAAGGAAGCCATTGTGTGGGCCTGGGATTTCCTCACCAAAGAACTGGGGCTTGATAAAGAACGCCTTTATGTAAGCATTTACAAAGGCGGCATTGCCCCGCGCGACGAAGAAGCCTATAATATTTGGTCAAAGATACTTGATAAAGAACGTATCTTTGAGTTTGGCGAGGCCGATAATTTTTGGACTATGGGCCCCACAGGCCCCTGCGGCCCCTGCTCCGAAATTTACTACGACTTTGGCGAAAAAAACGCCTGCCCCCATTGCAAAGACAAAAAAATAGCCTGCGACTGCGGCCGCTACGTTGAAATTTGGAATTTAGTCTTTACCCAGTTTAACCGTCTTGAAGACGGCTCTCTTGAAGCCCTGCCGCAGAAAAATATTGACACCGGTATGGGCCTTGAGCGTCTTGCCATGGTTATGCAAAACGCCGATAATCCCTTTGATACCGACTTATTTTTGCCCATAGCAGAGCATGCTAAAAAAATACTGGAAATTAAGGGCAAAAATAAGCTTGAAAATACCGCCTTAAGAATTATAGCCGACCATGTGCGCGCGGCCGTATTTCTTATCTCGGAAGGCGTTTTGCCCTCAAACGAGGGCCGCGGATATATATTGCGCCGCCTTATAAGGCGCGCTGCGCGCTACGGCAGGCTTATGGGCAGAAGCTCCCCTTTTATGTGGGAACTTGTGCCGACGGTAATTTCAGTATTTCAGAACATTTATCCCGAACTTGTTTCAAATATCGTACATATACAAAACACGCTTAAGACGGAAGGCAACGCTTTCTACAGAACCTTAAACGACGGCGAGCAAAGACTGCAGGAAATTATTAAAAGCGGCGCAAAACAGGTAAGCGGCGAAGAAGCTTTTTATTTATATGAAACTTACGGGTTTCCTCTTGAACTTACAAAAGAGATTTTGGCGCAAAAGAAGATTTCTCTTGACGAGCAGGGCTTTTACGCCGCGCAGGAGAAAGCAAAAGAATGTTCCAAAACACAATGCGACGAGTTTGAAAAAGAAAAAGTTTTAACCGTCCAAAAGCTTGAAAGCAGCCTGGCGGCTACCAAATTTGTCGGCTACGAAACTTTGCAGACTAAATCTAAAATTCTGGCTTTGTTAAACAAACAGTACCAGCCCGTTGAGGCGCTTACAAAAGAAGGCTACGTCATTTTTGACCGAACGCCTTTTTACGCAGAGTGCGGCGGACAGGTGGGCGACATCGGCACCGTTGAGATTAACGAGGAAAATTCCGCCCGCGTGCAGGACACGCAAAAGCCGCTTGATAAATTGTATCTTCATAAAATAAGCGTAATTACCGGCGCAATTAAGATGGGCGACGTTGTTAACGCAAAAGTTGATGCTATGACGCGCCTTCTTACTTCGGCCAATCACACCGCCGTGCACGTGATAAATTACGCGCTTAAAAAAGTGCTTGGGCCGCAGGTAAGGCAGGCGGGCAGCCACGTTAATTCAGAAAGGCTGCGTTTTGATTACACCTGTTCCAAAACGCCCTCGCCAATGGATTTTTTGGCCATATGGACGGAAGCAAATAATATAGTTATGCAGAGCTATCCCGTTTGGATAGAAGAACGCCCGTTAAGCGACGCAAAAAAGTTTGGCGCCACCGTTCTTTTGGGCGAGCATTACGCCGATCCCGCGCGCTTTATTCTTATTAACAGGGAAGGATTTTCAAACCCGCAGGATAAAATAAGCCTTGAACTCTGCGGCGGCACACACGTAAAGAACACCATAGAAATTATGGCGATAAGAATTTTGAAAGAATTTGCCGTATCATCGGGAGTAAGAAGAATTGAGGCTACGGCTTCTTTCAGCGCGGTGGAATATCTAAAAATGTATGCAAACAGCTCTACGCTTGCCTGCAAGATGCTGGGCACTTCGGTAGAAGAGCTTTGTCCCAAAGTTGAGAAACTTATAAACTCCGAGCGCGAACTTAAAAAGGAAATCGCCCGCCTTAAAAAACAGCTTTTAAGCGGCGCGGCCGACAGTTCGCTGCAAAAAGAATTTACCCTAAAAGACGGCGCGGCCTTAATTGCCTTTAACGCGCAAAATACAGAAATAAAAGAACTGCGCACGCTTAGCGATAATATGGCCGATAAAAACCCAAAGAAAGTAATTTTAATTGCAACCGACGGCGAGGGTAAAAAATCTTTCGTCGTAAAAAGCTATGAAGGCGGCCCAGACGCGGGCGCTTTGGCAAAGCAAATTTCGGCCCTGATAAACGGGCGCGGCGGCGGCAAACAAAGCTTTGCGCAAGGCGGCGGCGAGGCTTTGGCTTGGCAGGATTTCGTTGCAAAACTCTCCGAACTTTCTTAGTTTGCGCGCCAACGGCGCGTTCTTTTGGTTGTGCGCTCAGGCGCACCCTGGGCAAATAAGCTAATTTACGCAACGTCCAAACTTCGTTTTCCCAGTTAAAAGACAAAAACTACAACGGAATAGTGGAAGATTGCTTCCGAGTGTCGGCAATTTGGGAGGACATTGTCCTTCCAAATTGCCGACCTCGCGCAAAGACGGCACTAATTAACAACGGCAAAGCGCGCTGTCCGTACGTGTTAGTGCGCACGCAGTTGACTTGGCCGTTCGTTAAACGCTCATTTGTGCCAAGATGTCGCGATTTTTCAAGTTTGAGGCAAATTTGCGTTTGACCTGAAGGCCGCGTGGATACTTGAAGCTTGTTTGTTCCTCTGCCACGCGGACTGGTCCCGCCGCGTTTTAACTCTTCTGTTTAATTGTAAATGCGAAGCTTGGCATTTGCCTTGCTTAGCTTATTTGTTGAACGTGCGCCCAAGCGCACAGCCAAAAGAATGAAAAATTGTGCGCACGATACTATCTGCCTCTTACACCATATGCCGTTAGTCGTTGTCGTTATATATCTATCAATTGAAACCCATTATTTGTTATAATCTATATATCGGATTACCCGTCCGTCGGTGTTTTTTGCCCCCTAAAAAGGTAAAATATAGATAAGGTTGGGTGGCTGAGCGGTCAAAAGCAACGGTCTGTAAAACCGTCGGGCTTGCCCTACATAGGTTCGAATCCTATCCCAACCAATTTTAACGCCGAAATTTTCGCGCCGTGGTAGCGCGCAAATATTCTGTTTAATAGGACCCGAGTCAAATCCTATAAAAACAAAAGGTACAAAATGAGCAAAACTTACTTACCTTCCGTTCAGGAAGCAGAAGCACAAAGAAAATGGCATCACATAGATGCCGACGGCAAGACTTTAGGCAGGCTTGCCACTCAGCTGGCGGTCTTCTTAATGGGCAAGCATAAAAAGACTTTTACCCCTAACATGGACTGCGGAGATTTTGTCGTAGTTACAAACGCGGCTAAAATCAAAGTTACCGGCAAAAAGGCGGAGCAGAAAGTTTATTTCTCCCACTCCGGCTACGCAAAGGGCGCAAAAGAAGTCCCTTTTAACAGACTTATGGAAAACAATCCCGCTAAAGTAATTGAGCATGCCGTTTTCCGTATGTTGGACAATAATAAACTGCGCGCCAAGAGAATGAAACGCCTGAGAATCTTCGCCGGCGAAGAACATTCTTTTGCAGACAGGTTAAAATAAAAGGTGGATTTTATGACACAAAACAAACAAATCAAAACGGGAAGGAGAAAAACTTCCGTTGCGCAAGCGTCCCTTTCAAAAGGCACGGGCAAGATAACCGTAAACGCTAAACCGTTGGCGGAATATTTTGCCGGCTGCGAAAGACATCAAAATACCGCAGCTTCCCCCTTGGCCGAACTTAAGGCCGATAAAAATTTTGACGTTACAGTCAAAGTTCAGGGCGGGGGCATTTCTTCTCAGGCGGGCGCGGTGCGCCACGCTATTTCCCGCGCGTTAAGCGTCTTGGGAGATGAGAACAGAAAAGTCCTCAAGAAAGCGGGGTTCCTCACAAGGGATCCGCGTATGGTGGAAAGAAAGAAGCCCGGCCAGCCTAAGGCGAGAAGGCGCTTCCAATTCTCCAAACGTTAATCTTTCATATACGGCAAAAAGCCCGCGCTCAAAGCGCGGGCTTTTTTTGCGCCTGCCAAATTTACGCCAAACTAAAATAACAGAAAATACATGCCGCAGGCAAAAAACAAAAATGCCCAGTAGAGATATTTGCTTGGGCGCTTATGCTCAAAGACGCTTTCAAAAACAGCCGCAAAAATAACGCCCGTTACGGCGATGGAAGTAACCACCGCCAAATTGCCCGCTTGCACCGCTTTTAAGTAAAACGCAAGCGATAAAAACGTGCCAAAAAATACTCCCGCCACGCAAACCGTTTTACCGCTTCTGTTAAGACTTTTGAAATTTGCAAATAAATTAAATTTAATCCAGCGCGATAAAATAATAAAAAACAAAGTCGCGCTTGCGGCCCTGTAAAAATTGCCTTCAAAAGTGCTTGTCTGCAAACTGTTGTCAAAAGCATATCGCGTAAATAAGACGCCCGCGCCGTCAAACATAATGCCGCAAAGCGCGTAAAAAGTATTTTTAACGTTAAAATGTTTTTCCTTGCGGTAAGTTTCAACGGAAAATATCATTATGCATACGATAAAAAATATTATGCTGATAAATTTAGCGGCATTAATAGTCTGCCCGAAGAGATAAAAACTTACTACGCCTACAAAAAGCGGCTGAAAGGCATATAGCATCATCGTCCTTCCCGGGCCCATGCCTTTGAAAGCTTTTATCAAAAAGATATCGGCTATGCCAAGCCCCAAAAAACCCGATATCAAAAACGCCGACAGAGAGGCCGCCCCGATATAATGAAACCCGCCGCTAAGCAAAATTACGCACAGGAAGAAAAATGCCGAAAGAGAAGCCTTAAGAGCGTTTACCCAAACGGAAGAAAACTTGCGCGCGTAGCGCGTATAAAACTGCGCGCCAAGCCCCCAAAATAAATTGGATACTACCGCGTAAAAATATGGAGAAGACATAAATCCCCCGCCCAAAAAACACCGCCGAGCAACCCTTCAAACGCGCAAAAAAATGCGGCCGCTAAGACCGCATTTTTTTATAAAAATGCCAAAACTTAGAACAGATATTTGGCTTTCAACCCCCAGACATTGCCAAACCCGTATCCTTTATTATGCCCTTCAATTTCAAGATAGGGGACTAAGGCAAACTGCTGGGGAATAATCTCGGCCGAATAATCAAAAGAAAAACCGTAGCCAAAAACATTTTCGCCGAAGAAATAGCTTTTCAAAAGCACTCCGCCTTCAACGGAATGTTTATCCGTTATATAAACTTTCCCAAAGCCTTTTGCGCTCCAAATAGACCCTTCGCATCCGCTTTGCGTTTTGGCTTGATAGTCAATAGCCAGCTTTGCGCCCAAAGTAACGTTCTTCATAATTTGATCGGAGCCTATTAAACCCGCTATCCCCAAAGAAGTGGCGCCTTTTGCGCTGCCGCCGTCGCCGTTATATGGGGAGTCAAAAAGCTCGGGGCTTAGGGAACCGGCTAAATCCAAAAAGTAACCGTCGGCAAGGCTGTCAAAAAAACGGTATCTGCCGTGTAAAACCGGGTCCTGAAGACCGCTTGAGATATGATGCATATCCGCCCAGCCAAGGCCGAAACCTAAAGTAAGATTATCTTCCACTCCTATGGAAACATCGGCAAAAAGACCGGTGGAATTGCCTAAATTAAAATCCTTGTTTGTGTTGGCAAAAGAAGCGTAGGCCGTAACCTCATTTTTCTTAGGCATAAAAAACGGATCGGTAATGCTTAAGGCCGCCGCCGCAAGCGCGCAGGAACAAAATAAGGCTGCGCAGATAATTTTTTTCATTGGAAAAACCCTCCTAAATTTATATACTAAATGATATCAAATACGGAGGTTTTTATCTATGCCTTTGGAGGCCCTCTTACCCTATATTACACCGCAGCATCCTTCTTCAAGATATGCTTTGATTTTGTGCCTTATCGCAATAATGCTTATTCTGCTTAAATACTTTTCGCGCTTTCTGCAATGGGTTGCGGAAAAGTTTATGGCCCGCAAAAACCTGCTAAAGCAAAACTGGCTTAAGCCTATCGCCGAAAGCCGCGTTTTAATAAACGCTTTCTACGCCATGGGCGCGGCGGCAATAGCTTCTTTGGCGCAGATAATGCTCGGCGGATATTACCAGCTGATGACAAATCTAGTGCTGCGCATACTGGATTGTATAGTAATAGTATCCACGGTATTTGCAATTGCTTCGGCCTTAAATATAATTGTCGCCAGACACGGGCGTTCTTCAAAACTGCCGCTTAAGAGCATTGTGCAGGCTCTTAAGGTAATTGTTTGGGCAATAGCTTTGATACTGATAGTTTCGGTTTTATTTAATAAAAAACCTTTTTATTTCTTAGGCGGTTTAACGGCTTTATCGGCAATAATACTGCTGGTGTTTAAGGATTCTATTTTGGGGCTTGTTTCCGGTTTTCAGCTGGCGTTAAACGATTTGGTGCGCATCGGCGACTGGATAGAAATCCCCTCCCAGGGCGCAGACGGCGAGGTTATTGATATCCTGCTTTCCACCGTACGCGTGCGCAACTGGGATAATACCATTGTAAGCATACCCGCATACGACTTGGTTTCGCGCTCTTTTACCAACTGGCGCGGTATGAGCGAGTCCGGCGCAAGAAGAATTAAGCGCGCCATAAACATTGACATCAAAACCGTAAGATTTCTTAACGAAGAAGATATCAAAAAATATGAGAAAATGCCTTTGCTTAAAAAATATCTTGAGGATAAAACAAACGAACTCAATGAAGCCAACGAAAACAGCCCCTACCGCCGCAGATTAAGCAATTTGGGCACTTTCCGCGCGTATTGTTTTGAGTATCTTAAAAAGAACCCCAATATAACGCGGGATTTTACCTGTATGGTGCGCCAGCTTGCGCCGACCTCAGAAGGCCTGCCGCTTGAAATTTACGCGTTTGCAAATACCACCGTTTGGACCGATTACGAGGCGATACAGGCCGATATTTTTGACCATCTGCTTTCGGTAATAAGCGCGTTTGACTTAAAAGTTTTCCAACGCTACGGCATTTAGGCGTATTTGCTATAATATATAACGTATGCTGAGCCCCCTTGAAAGCCGTTATAAAGACGTTTTGCGGGGCCTTGCTCTTTGTGCGGGGCAGGGCGCGGCCCTTTCAAATAAAATACGCGTTGAAACCTCTTATTTTTTGGCCCTGGCGGACTTAAAATTTTTCAAAATATCCCCCAAAGAACGCGCCTTTGTAAAAGGCCTTTGCAAACTCTCGGCCGACGATTTGGAACTTTTGCGCAAACTGGAGTTTGAAGGCTTCAAAAATATCCCCCCCACGCGCCACGATATAAAAGCAATAGAATATTTCCTGCGCGTTAAATTTGAAACCTCTCCTTACAAAAACCTAAAGGGCCTTGTTAATTGGCTGCACTTTGCCTTAACTTCGGAAGATATAAACAGCGTTGCCTACGCTTTGCTTATCAAAAACAGCGTGGACAGCTGCCTTGCGCCCGAACTGAAAAAAATACTGGGCGCGCTGGACACTCTTGCAAAAAAATACGCCGATGTTGCGATGCCTGCGCGCACGCACGGGCAGGCGGCAGTCCCGACTACTCTAGGCAAAGAACTGCGCGTTTTTTACTGCCGCCTAAAACGCCAAAACGACTTGCTTGCGCACGCGCAGGCGACCTGCAAACTAAGCGGGGCCGTCGGCAATTACAGCGCGCACTGCGCCGCTTTTGCGCAGGTAAACTGGACGCAATTTGCGCAAAAATTTATCAAAAATTTTAATACGCAAAAAGGCGTAGAAATAATTTTATGCGAGGCTTCAACTCAAATAGATAATTACGATTCTTACGCCGAGATATTTGATAATTTAAGACGCATAAACACCATTCTTCTTGACGCGGCCCAGGATATCTGGCGCTATATAAGTGACGGATTTTTAACGCAAAAAGCCGTTAAAGGCGAAACAGGCTCTTCCACCATGCCGCAGAAAGTAAATCCCATTGACTTTGAAAATGCCGAGGGTAACCTTGGCCTTGCAAACGCTCTGCTTACTTTTTTTAGCGCAAAACTGCCTATATCAAGATTGCAAAGGGACCTTTCCGATAGCACGGTAAAGCGCAATATCCCCGTCGCTTTCGGGCATTGCGCGGTGGCATATAATTCTTTCCTAAAGGGCTTAAGCAAAATTGACGCCGACGCCAAAGCGTGCCTTGCCGCACTAAAAAAACACCCCGAAATTGCGGCCGAAGGCCTGCAAACAATACTGCGTGCCAACGGCGTAAAAAACGCTTACGAGCAGCTAAAAACTTTAACGCGCGGCAAACAAGTTACACGCAAAGAACTGGAAACTTTTATAAATAAATTGGAGCTGCCTCAAACAGTTAAAAATAAATTAAAAAACTTAAATGAAACGAACTATTTAGGCCTGGCTCAAAAAATCGCAAAGGGAGAAATAAAATGATAGATATAGTCAGCGGCGGACAGGGCGGCGACGAAGGCAAAGGCAAAATAGCGGCCTATCTTTCCCACACGGGCAAATATGCTTACTGCGTGCGCATCGGCGGGCCAAACGCGGGACACACCGTTTTATATAAAGGGCAAAAATACACGTTAAAAAATATACCTTCCGGCTTTATCAACCCAAAATCAAAACTTGTTTTGGGCGCGGGCGCTTATATAAAAACGCAGTGGCTTCTTAAAGAGGCGGAATTTACCGCCACAACAGACCGCCTGCTTATTTCCCCAGACGCGGTTATTATTGAAGACCGCCATACACAAGCCGAACAAAACGACGAGCATTTTATGAAAACCGTCAGCAGCGTAGGCACGGGGCTCGGGCAGGCAGTAAAAGAGCGCATTGAAAGACGTCCTCTTAAATTTGCAAAAGACGAGCCTTTGCTCAAAGACTTTATCTGCGACGTCCCAGAAGTTTTGAACAAAGCCCTCGCCAAAGGCGAGGATATTTTGGTGGAAGGCACACAAGGCGTAAAATTATCCTTGCTGCATGGGGAATATCCTTACGTAACTTCGCGTGACACCACGGCAAGCACTTTTCTTGGAGAGGCGGGGCTTGGCCCCAAAGCCGTACGAGACAGCTGGGTTATTTTTAAGCCTTATGTCAGCAGGGTAGGCTCCGGCCCGCTGGAAAATGAAATTACCGACGAAGAAACCCTAAAACTCTATCACGGCAAAGGCTGCGAAATAGGCAGCGTCAGCAAACGCCTAAGACGCATAGGTAAGTTTGAAGAACACTCCTCGCGCCGCGCAATTATGCTTAACGGGGCTACAAAAGTGGCCGTAACGCATATTGATTTATTTGACGGAAACGACGCGGCAAATATCACCACTTACCAGGATTTTACGCCCGAGGCAAAAGAGTTCTTAGATAAACTGCAAAGCTTGTGCAAAGCCGTCTATCCGTATCCGGAGCTGGGCCTTATCTCCGACGGAGCCGAGCTTGAAGATATGCTTGATTTAAGATAGTGCGAGTTTTTGAAATAATGTAAGAAAGTAAGTAAGAATGTAAGCGCGCGGGTTATTTGATACTTTGCCCGCGCGTTTTATTTTTGCAGTTTGGTAAAAAACAAATCTATTACTTTTACGGAATTTGCAACGGCAATTTTAAGAAATTTCTTAAAATCAATATGGGCTTTGCCGCTTACATTATCTGAAATTGCGCGCAGGAGCGCAAATTTTACTTTATTTACAAGGCACACCTGGGCTATGGCCGCGCCCTCCATATCGCAGGCGACAGCGTGGAATTTGCCCGCCAGCTCGCGGCGTTTTGCGGTTGCGTTTATAAATTGGTCCCCCGTAGCAATTATGCCTTTTTTGGAACGCAGCTTTAGCTCTTGCGCGCTGGCTTCAAGCAGGGCGGTTTCTTCTGCGCTGGTAAAAATGTTTATTATGTTTATGCCGGAAATAAGACCCGGCAAATCGCCCACGGCCGAGGTATCCATATCGTGCTGAAGGCAGCTTTCTGCAATGACGATATCGCCTGCGTCCAAGTCGTCGCAAAGGCCGCCGGCAACGCCGACATTGATGATGAAAGAAGGCTTGTATTTATAGATCATCGTCTGAGCGCACATAGCGGCGAACACTTTGCCGACGCCGCAGTAAGCCGCGGCTACTTTTTTGCCGCGCAGCGTGCCGACGATAAAATTTATCGGGCCGAAGGTTTGGTCTTTAGGGTTTTTGAGTAATTTTTTTATTCCCGCTATTTCAACGGGCATTGCGCTGATGATGCCTATCATATTTATCTGCTTTATCCTGATTTATTTTTATTGTTTGGATTTATTTTTATTTGTCCGATTTGTCTTTATTTATTCCTAGAGAATTTAATTATTTATAATATTTTTCAAGGAATTTTTTACAATATTTTTTACGATATTTTTTAATTTCCTTCTTAAATTATATAAAAATATCCCAATCTCTTTTGATTTTCGGTTTAACTATGATTGACATCATCACAAAAATGGCGAACGCTCTAAAGGCAAACCTCAGACATCATCACAAAAATGGCACACCTTGCGCAGGGCTACCTCAGACATCATCACAAAAATGGCATTGACAGGTCATCACAACCTCAGACATCATCACAAAAATGGCTTCGCGGTTATTGATTTACCTCAGACATCATCACAAAAATGG
>JAEWSL010000003.1 GCA_023398295.1 Elusimicrobiota bacterium
GGCTTCTCCCGTGCTTATGCGATAGCCTCCGACGGCAACGTATTTGTATAACGTTCCGCCTTCGTTACAACCGCCTTGAACCGTATCCTGCTGGGACTTAGTTTCGGGGGCGGCAGGTTCCGCCTGAGCCGCGGGCGCTTCTTCAACGCAGTCCCCTACGCCGGAGGGCGCGCTGTAGTTCTTGCTTATGTCGTATATTTGCTGTATGCCGACGTCTTGCGATTTAAGTTCGTCGGGTAACGGGGCGGCATTAAGCAAGTGGAACAGACAGAAGGTGTTGGTAGCTTTGCCGCTTTCATCGGCAAGGTATATCTCACCTTTTTTATTCTTGCACGCAGTCTGACAAGGTTTAATGTTGTCTTTGTCTATAATCTTTTCTTTGTCGGCTTCGCTCAAGATAACGAAGCTGTTGTCTGTGCCTGCGGCCGATATATAGAAGTAAGTGCCGTAACCGCTGCAATATTCTTTAACGGCGGCTGCTTCCTCTTCGCCGGCTTTAGTCTGCGCGTCGGATTTATCTTCTTCGGCAGCTTTATCGTCCTCGCCGCAATAGCCTATCAAGCTTGCCGCAAGGGCTACATTGGGCGTGGAAGATTCAGATAGATCTTTATAAGCTATTATTTCCTTTTGGAAATCGCTCTTTAGGACGACAGTCTCTTCCCTGGTTGCAGGTTTGTTTGGATATTTGGACCCAATCACAGTTGTCTTCTTGCATACCTGCGAGCAGGCTGCGGAAGAAGAAAGCATCTCATTTAGAGTTTTTCCTAAAGAGGGCAATGTTTCTTCCGTGTAGGGAGTCTTGCTCGTCTTAAGCAGTAAGGGCGATATCCCTTTTTCTTCAAACTTGACATAGGGATATAACTTGTTATTCTCAGAGCAAATATCGTTTGTGCTCTTTATCCCTATGTCTTGGCAAGCTTTTATCATGTCCTTAAGCACAGGCTCGGTGTAAACCATATAAGTAAGATCACCTACTGCCTCGCCGCGAGATATGGTACTTTTTCCTCCTTCCTCAGCGGTATACTTCTTATAGGTATATACCACACCTTTTTCATAGCAGACGTCTTGGCAAATACCGGAGGAAATTGCATCCGCGCCGGCGGTAACTCCCGTGCTTAACCACGTATCTCCGCCGTTGAAGGAAACTGCTTTTACGACTTTGCCATTATCCGTACAATAGCCTTTTTTATACGCATTTTCAGGCTCGGTACAGCTCTTATCAGAACACCACCTAAAATAACAGCTTTGCGCCTTGTAGTGCCCCTGAGGGAAGATATCTTCAATGCCTAAACTATCCAACGGAACTCCGGCGCTGCTAATGGCTTTCTTCTTCAATCCCGCCTCGCTAGGAGCTTCATTTGAAGTAAGCCACATAATCTCTCCGCGGCCTTCTTCGCTGTTGACTATGCCTGTTTCACTGCTGACCGCACGCCCTGCGGGGAACTCATAACTGAACTTAGCGCGGCCTGTTTCCCTGTTGGTTTCCTGGCTGTAGTCTTTCTTTGAACAGTCAACAATGTTTTTTATTGTCGGATGGGCTGGATTCATATCAACATTTTCAATATGCACCGCATAAACATACTTATCGGGATTTGTAATCTCCGCGACAAAACGCGCATATTTACCAGTTTGCAAAGCGGCGCGGAAATTTATATTAGCGCAGTCCAAATTGCTCTTAACGGTGCTTGTGCTTCCTCTGTTCATATCGGTTACAGTTTCAACATAAACGGGGGCTATAATAGCGTCGGTCTGATAGACCTTACACTCTTTTACGTCTACGGAACTAGCGCCCGCAAGAGCAGCTCTATATTCATCAAGTTCAGAGTTGGCAAAAACTACTTTGAGTTCGGCAAGATCCTTGCTTTCGCCCTGAGATAAAGCTATAGTTTTGCGTAACTTTTTCTTCCCGCTTAGAGTAGGAAATATACTTCTTATTTCTTTGCCTTCGCAAAGGCCTTTTCTGTTTTCATCCACCATTGAGTATGAAAGCGGCGCTAAAGCCCTTTCGGAGGTTTTTATCGCCCCTACTTTTGTTACAACGATTTCTTGGGAAGGACATGCTTTCTGCAAAGGTTCAAGGACGTCCTTTTTGAAAGCAGTTCCGTCTAAAATGCCGCCTTTGGCAACATAGATAACCCTTTGGTTTTTTATGCTCTTATTATCGGCGTTGCGGTATTTATCCTGCCCTTGCCCGCCAACGGCAGGGCGCGTGCCGGCGACAACGTAATGGATAAGCATTTCCTCGCTTCTCTTTTTTACTTTGTCGTCGTTTCTGGCTATCCAGGAATGAAACTTTATCGGATCATCGTTAATGCCGCTGCAGTCAACTGTAAGGTTCTTGCCCATAAAAGGCTTTACCTTAAGGCCGAGGCATCTGAAACGTACGTCCCACCAAGCTTTAGGGCTGCCGTCTGAAGCTTTCCAATCCCCGCCGGCCGCACGGCATTTTGTAATCCACGCATCCCAAGCGGCTGCGCCGCCGCTCTTTTCTTCCTTGTTATCTCCTGCGCCGGAAGTTTGTTTCCCAAAGCCATCTCTGAAATCGCCCCAGCTTCCTACTTCCGAAATATTCTTGCCGTCGGCCCCTTTACAGTCGTACCCTGTATCTCCGGGGAGTTGGCCTAAGAACTTATCTGTCTCGCCGCCTTTACTGCCGAAAAGAAGACAGGAGAATATATTGCCCATACCTTTTGCCAAAGGCTCGGCAATAGCTTTCTGAAAGTTATAATGCCAAAGTTCCCACTCTTTCATATACTTAGACTTTTCCATATCCATCCACCACGGGGAGGGTATTTGGTAATTAATTTTATTGCTCGGGGAACCGCCTGTTCCGGCCCTTGCGCCGCCGACTATTTTGGGGCCGCTGCCTATATCGCCGAGGGATTTGCCGTCGGCATCCCTTAACTGGGCGTTATACAGAGCCTGCTTTGCAGGGCCTCTGTTCATGGCGCCTAAAGAGCGCGCGGCTTCCGCGGCAAGACCTTCGCCCGTAAGCGAACGCCCGCTTTTGCCAGCCGATTCCATAGGCTGCAAAGCCACTGGGCGCACACCTTCGCGAAGCCGTGAAGGAGCCTCCCCTTTAGTGGGCGTATATATGGAGTAGCTTCTACCAAAACCGCCTGCGCCTCTTATTGCTATGCCGGAGGAATTGCGAAGACTTCCTTTCTCAGTCGCTTTTCTTGTCACGGAGCTGCGCACAGCTTCCTTTACCGTACCGCCGTACTGGTCAGTAGGGCGTCTGGCAGGCGCAATCACTTCTTCGCCTTCCTGCTCTATAACCTGAGGAACAGCCGCAGCGTTGCGGTCTTCCCCGGGACGGCTTATCCACGATAAAGGATCCTGAAAATTGCCGGGCGATATGACGGGCTGCTCTGTCCCTTTGACTACGCCGCCATTTTCCGCGTACATCTCGTTATCGTCCCACTCGGGCATTACGGGATACGTGCTGCCTGCGCCGTTATCACGGCTGAGCACGGGTAACAACAGCAACGCTGCTGCCGCTACTATTATAAAGGGTAAATCCCTTTGAGCCCTCTGTATAAGAGTGCGTTTGGCTTTGTTATCCGGGCCCATACGCGAAGGTATGCGCTTTGATAACGGGAGGGATTTGCTCTTTTTCAGCTTATCGCTGAAGGTAAAGCTATCCTTATTTGGCATAATTGTGCCTCCTCTTAATAAAATCCGTCTGCTTTAATAATTCTGTCGTAACAGATACTGCAAAATTTACTCTTACCGCTTTATTTCCGCCTTCCGTCCTTCCACGCGGCCGCAAAGACCGTCTTATTTTTAGCCGCGTTTTTAATGTTACTGAGAGCTAACCATAAAATGGGCGACTTCTCTTAATTTTTCTTCCATCTTGGCTTTGCAATCCGAAGTGTCGTCGCAATTAAACTTGCTTGTGTCAAACCAGCTGGGAGTGTTGGCGCAGGAAAATTGACATATGCCAAATCCGCAGCCCCCCTCCAGTTTCATATTTGCTATATAATTGCAGGAGTAAGGATACTCCACCGTCTCGGCTTCGTAAGTAAAACCGCAGCCGTCAAAATAAGCGCCGCGCTCTCTGTCCATAATAGAGCATTGCTGGGAAATATTTTCTATGGCTAAATTCCATTTTTCCCTTGCGTCAACCGTGCCCGTAAACTCTATGCCCAAAATTCTCTCGCAGGAACCCGGCACGCGGCCGTCGTTTTCTTCCATTATCTTTTGAATATTCTTCATCTGCACGTTTATTTCCGTAACGGCGTTATCGGCCGCCTGCTGATGCTGGACTTTTGCTTCCCTGCAGCGCTGGATACCTTCTTGTATCTGCATGATTATTGTGGAGGGAGATCTTACATCCCCGCCCAAATAAATTTGCTCTTTCTCGTCGGGTATGACAATCATTTCCTCTTCCTGTTCGCTGCCGTCAAAAGCCGCGGCCGAAAGCGTTTTGGCAGAAGTATTATAGCGGGACCTCAGCGCGCTGCTGCTGTAAAAGAAAGCATGGCCCAAATCCGTAAAAGCGTTCATCTGGCCCATATTTAATCTGTCCGTTTTTATACGGCCCACCATGGCGTTATAGCCGCCCAAAGAGCCCGTGCGCCCGCCCGTAAACTGGACGGAACTTGCGTCCAAAACCTTGGAAAAAGAACTCTCCGGTTCCGCCTTG
This sequence comes from Elusimicrobiota bacterium, assembly GCA_023398295.1. Taxonomy (GTDB): domain Bacteria; phylum Elusimicrobiota; class Elusimicrobia; order Elusimicrobiales; family Elusimicrobiaceae; genus Proelusimicrobium. The sequence continues at coordinate 4,649 of JAEWSL010000003.1, forward strand.
CCCTGTATGCTTGCGCCAATTTGCCCCGAAGGCCGCGTTGCTAAATTACCTGCGTCAAGACGCGTAAAATCCGCAGAATAAGCCCCGCCAACCCCCAGCGGAGTAACGGGGCTGCCTTGCATAATCTCCCCGGCAAGACGGCCTTCGTCAAAAACGCCGGCATTGGCCGAACCCGCATTGTCCGAAGATAAAGCCACCCCCTCAATGCGCGCGGGGCCCTCAAAAGTATCGGCAAGACTCAGGGAGCCCTGTATCTGGCTTAAAGCGCTTTTTGCGGCTTCAATGCCGCGGGAAAACTCCCTCTTTGCGTTTATAAGGCGGTCCTCCTGAGAAACAAAAGGCGTAATTGAGCCAAAGACATAGTTGCCTTTATCGTAATCGTTTTGCTCCTCAATATCCGAAACAACGCCATAAACTTTGCTGCTCTGCGCCCCGGAAGCGTAAAGAGAAAGATCCAAAGGCGTAATATATCCCAAAGACTGCTGCGGCAAACCAAACGCCGCGCCCAAAGCCTCCCCGCCGATTAACACCGAAAGCGGCGTGGAAGTAAAAACATAGAGCCCGCCCGCAAGCAGCGCCCCGCCTATAATTAAACCCGTTTTATGGCGCGAGGCAAAACCCGCTAAGGTCTTCTTCTCTCTTTTTTCTTTGGGCGTCACTTTATCCATATAGCTACCCTTTTATATTCCCTTTTTTATTGCTTCCTTAATTATTTCCATACCGCCTGGCGCTTCTTCCCGCTTTATTAATCTATCGGCTTAAAATCTTTGCTTTCCTTAAAAATTTTTGCGTCCGGCCCCGCGCCTTTGCTCGTCTGCAATTTGTTTACCTTTGTTACCACCTGTCCCTGAGGCGTAATCTCTTTGCCCTGCTTGGCGGCTTTCTCGAGAGCAATTTGCTTTTCTTTGGCCGCGCGCGCTTTTGAAAGCGCGGCTTCTTCCTGCTTTTTCTTTTCAGCCAGTATCGCGGCCTGTCGCTCCGCTTCGGCTTTTTCGGCTTCTTTTTGCTTTCTTACCTGCTCTCTGTAGGCCGCCACCTGCGCGCTGTAATCAACATCTGGCGCTACGCTTTCATATTCGGAAGAGCCCGCTAAACGTATTCTGTCTTTATCGTCCTCAATAGCCTGCTGCAAAAGCGCGGTGGAGGACATTTGACGTTCTTCGGACAGCTCCTCCTCAACAGGCATAAATGTTCCGAGCTTTTGAAGCCTTCTCCTGCGAGAGGCCTCCTGCTCCTCCATCTGCTGCTGCGCGGTCAGCTCCGGACGCGATTTAATAATAGCCGCCGCTTTTATGCGGGCCTCGCGTTTTTTATCAAACTCCTCGCGCCATTTCGCGTCGCGCCAATTTGTAAAAGTTACCGTCAAAAAAATTAGCGAAACGCTTATAAGCGTTATCAAAGAGCTCTTTATCAAAGAACGGACGTCTTTAAGATTATGCTTCTTAACAAATTTATTGAAAGCATATACAGCCGAACTGTCTAAAAACTCTAAAAATAAAATCTTAAACTGCTCCCTAAGAGAAGGCGCTCTTTTCTGCGCCCCTGCAGAGGCTTGATTGTTTTGCGCCCAGGCTTGAACGTTTTTCCCGTCCGCGCCCGCCCCGTTCTGCCTGCCGCCCGCCGCCGGTACGTTCTGAGCCGAAACCTGCTCTTGCGCGCCGCCCGCGGGCTGAACGTGAGAAAAAACCTGCCCCGCAATATTTCGCACGGGCCCGTCCTGCGCCGCCGCCGCGTTTTGCTGCGCGGACGCGGGCTGTTCCTGCGGGCTAAAGACGGGTTTTATCAGTTTAAGCGCCCTGTCGTCCTGCTGGAGATATTTGCGCCTGCGCCGCTGCGGCGGCCTTATATAGCCGCCCAAACCCGCCTGAGGCTCCCCCCCGGCAATATTGTCCTTATCCTCGTCCGCCATATAATTACCCTTTTTATCCCTGTTGCCTTATCTTTTATTTATGCCGCTTTTTATCCCGCTAATTTGTTACGTTTTTATTTATATCTTTCGTAGCGGAAGTTAAATTGCCGTCCGTTAAAGAAGAGTCTCCCTCTGAATCAGATGTATCGGCGGTTTTACCGTCCCCCGCGTCTTTGACCAAATTCTTAAGAAACTCTTTATTGCCTTTCTTGGCGACCATATACCCCACCAGAGCCAGCGGCCCCGCGCAGACGGCAAGCGCGCTCCAAAACACTATTCTTGCCGCTTTCATCCATTTATCGGTGTTTATGGTAAGATACTCAAAATCTTTTGTTTTGGCGATAAGATCTTCAAGAGAAGTGCCCTTTTTGCCAAAACCTTTCATACAAGCGTATATGCCCGCAACCGCAGCCGCGCTTGTGATAAGACCGCCTAATCCCACTAAGGCGTATGAACCCGCCCCCGCAAGTCCCAGAATACCCATCAGCACCATTTTCCAAATGATTTTCTTCTTAAGGGATTTCCATTCTTTTTCTTCCTGGGCTTTAAGATCTTCCAAAGTATCTGTATTCCATGAACCGGTATAGCCCATAGCCTGGCTGCCTGCAACGCGCTCTAAAGAGTTTGTGGCTCCCCCTATGCTTACGCCGCCGTTTTCGGCAACTTCCACGCCGCTTTCCACCGCTTGGCTGCCGTCAAAAGCCGCCTGGGCTAAAGCCGCGCTTTTTGCGCTTTGCTTTGAAACGCTGCCCGCCGCATAACGAGATTTTAAGGCCGCGTTTTCAAGTTCGCCTACCGTGAAAAGCTCCTGCCCGTTTGCCCCGCCCGAGCCAAAGCCTGTCTTTACGTTGTATCCGCCCATAGAACCCGCGCGCCCGCCGCTAAAAGCAGAGCCGCCGCCTAAATTGTTTGCCGCGCCCGAAGCGCCCGAAGCGCCGCCCTGCGCGCCCGAGTAACGCGAAGTTTCGCCCGCTTTCATAACCGAACCGCCGCCTATAATGCCGCCGCCCGAACTGCCAATGCGCGCGCTCGCCTGTAATTGCCCTTTTTGCGTAGCAGCGGCCGCAGCTTTTGTTTTTGCCGCTTCAATTTGAGAAGCGCTCACAATGCCTTCCTGCGAAGCGCCCGCAGCGGCCATATCATAAGCGGCCGCATCCTGCGCGGCGGATTTTGCGCCTAAAGCTTCTGCTGCGCTTACGCCGCCGGGAGTAAGGCTTTCCAGCGCACCCGCAACATTTTTGCCGCCGTTTTTATTTGAAGCGGCATCCTGCGCGTTGTAGCCTAACTCTCCTTTTGAGGGGATATCTTTTAATTGATATACTGATGGATTATCGCGCTCCCTCTCGGCCTGGGCTATTCTTTTTTCAAGTTCCTGGCGGGTATACTGCGGCGCAACGGCAGCTTGAGAGGCCGCCGCGCCCTGCTGATATTGTTCCAAAGAGCTCAAGGCCGCCCCGCCCGCTTTTTGCGGGCTGCTGCCCAAGTTTGATACCACGCCTATACCTATGCCTATGGTGGCTACGCCTAAGGCCACGCCCACAAGGGTATGCTTTGCAGTGTATCCGAGGTTATTAAAAATATTTTTCATAGCTAAATCTCCATTCCGTAAAATCCCAAATTAACTTTTGGTGGTGGATTTTGCCGCGCTAAACAAACTGCCTACCCACTTAATAGGTTTCACTAAAAATTGGGCTGCTTTTCCCATTTTTGAAAAGAACGTGGGGTTACCAAGTTTTGTGCCAGCTTTACCGGCCTTGAAACCTTCTTTGAAAGAATTGACTACGCTGCCAAAACAGGATAATATTATAAGCGCAGACATTACTACAAAACCTATGCTTATGCCTATACGCCAGCCTTTGCCGCTGCTTTGCGTATACTTCGCAGCATCCATCTGGCGTGTTAAGTCAAAGACAGAATTGTTTCCCCAAAACGCAAAACGCGAAAGCGCCAATATAGCCCCCGCAGCTACGACAAACGCGGCAGCCTGAGCCCACGGATTCTTAATCGTCGCAAGTTTGGAACAGACAAACATCGCCGCAGACATAACGGCAATCATCAGAAGCAGCTTGTTAATAATTTTTTGTTTGAGATCCTGCTGTTCTTCCACCTCATCAGAGGCGTCCGTAAAAGTAGGTTTGGAGGGGGTTAAATTAAGAGTGTCGGCCTCGCGCCCCAGAGAATTTGCCGTATCGGCAATATTTAAGCCCGTCACTTCAATTCCGGCTGCGTCGGCATTGCTGCCTTCAAAAGCGTCGCGCGCAAAAGCAAACCCTTTAGCCGTCTGATTTGCAAGCGCCTCCTGCTTGCCTTTATGAGAAAATTTCGCCGAAGTTACCAGCTCGTTTACCGTATAAAGCTGTTGATTTGCGCCGCCGGCGTTTTGATTTACGCCTTCGCCGGCTTTAACGCCGTAGCCGCCCATAGAGCCCGCACGTCCGTGGGCGCGCGCGGTCATTTCCGTATCGTCTAAATTCTGAGCCGCGGTCTGCGGAATTTCTTTTGAAGCGCTGTCCTTTGCCGGCTGGGAATAAGTTGCCGGAGTATAACTTGCCGAGGTTGAGCCGCGCGCGCCCGAAGAGCCTCCCGAGCCGCCCCCTATGCGCGAAGTCGCCTGCAGTTTGCCTTTCTCTGTGCGCATCTTTGCCGCAATGGCCTGCGCGGCTGAAGGCGTAATCCCGTTTTCATTATCGTTCTTTGCTTTAAGCGCGTTTACCCCCGCAGACAAAGCGGCCGCCTCCGGAGAGTTATTTATATCTTTTGCACCCTCGCCGTCTTGCGCGCCTGCGTCTTTTGCACCCTGTGCAGCAACAGTTTCATTAGAAAATGGAGATATGCCCGCGTTTTGCATGGCTTGGCGCGCAGCGTCGGCAGAGGCACTGCCCGCATATTGCCCGCCGTTCTCCGAGGCGCCTTTCCCGCCGCCTTTCCCGCCGCCTTTTTCGCCGCCTTTGACCTGGGCAAGTTCCACCGCGGAGGAGTCTTCACCGCCGTCAGCATAAGAAGACAAGCCCGAACCGCCCAAAACCGCTCTTTTTGCAGTTTGCGGCCCGTTACTAACAACGGCCAAACCGCCGGCGACAAGCGTGACGCCCACGGCTATGCCGATAATATTTTGCTTCGTCAAATAACCCAGGTTATTAAATATGTTTTTCATAGGAAATCTCCTTTTGCTAAAAATCTTTTTTGTTAGTTATCGCCGCCGCTTTTGTTGCTGCTACCGTCGTCAGAACCTATTTTGGAAACAGCCGAACCCAGTTCTTTGGTAATTACATTTACCGCAGCCTGCGCAACAAAATTCCAAAAACATTTGGAACTTTTAATAATAGTAGGACAGGGATTGTAATCTTTATTTTGCTTATCTTTTTGCAAAGCGTCGTCTAATTTTTTATCAAGGTCGTCATTTGTAGCTCTCATTTTATCAAGTTCTTCCTGATTGAGGGAAAGCCCTGCCGTAGCGTCCTTTTCAAGATCCGTATTTAACTTTGAAGGATCGTCCACCCCGCCGCCTTTTTGGAACGCGTCAATAGAGCCTGACGCCGCACTCTCGCTGTCCTGCGCGTTAGCCCCCTTAGAGCTTTTTGTAACGGCGTCAAAAAATCCGGTTGTGCGGCCGCCTTTAAGTTTCTCTATCATATCCTGCTTTATCTGAGAAGCCGAAGCCCCCGAACCGCCCGTTCTTGAGCCCGAAGGATTGCGGTCGTCTTTACGCCAGGTATAGGCGCTTCCGCCGCCGGTGGCTCCGCCCGTTACGGTGTTGCCCGCGCGCAGAGAGCCTTTTGAAGTGGCCCCCGCGCGGCCTGAAGAAGGCTCCGCCCGTCTTTCCTCACGCTGCTTTTGAACGGCTTTGACCGCCGCGGCTTCTTTATAATCGGCGTCGGGGGGCATGGGTATGCCCTCCAGTTTATCCGTTTCTTGACGCTGTTCTTTTTCTTTCTCGGTGTAAATGCCGTTTATAAGGCGGTCGCCTTCGGCAATATCTTTATACTCTTCTTTCCCGAGGACTTCCTGCTCGTCCGCCTCTTCGTCAAAAGGAAGGCGGGCCAAATCGTAAGCTTTTTGTTTGTAGTCGGTATTTGATTTTTTTGCTTTGCCGCCCCCGCTCATTAAAGGCACTACAACGGAAATTAAAAGCATAAAAACCATCACGCAGGCAATATAAGTATAAGCCTTTTTTTGTGGGTTGCCTTTCGGCTTGTTTTGCATCTTGATTATGATAGACATATTTTTTGCTCCTTCCCGTACTGTCCGCCGCCTGCGGCATACGCCCCTTAATTTTTTTGGCAGGCCGCCCTAGGAAGTACTCGGAAGTATTTGGAGCGCCCGCGCCTGCGCGTATAATATAATAGTCTCTACATAACAAAAAACTTTGCTCCTGAAGACCCAACCCCCATACCCGCAGGGATTGCTCTTACACGGAGCTTAAAAAAATCGGCTTTTGCCTAATACTAGTATAGCGGCTTTAGACAAAAAAGTCAAGCCCTTTTCAAACATTTAATTTTGTATGTTCCCTTATAAAGGCCTTAATCTTGCCAGGGGTATATTTTGATAATAATGCAGACTCTTGCATTTGTTTTAAAAGAGGACTTGGAACTGGGGTTTTTTTCTTTATAATATTTTTTCTAATTTTCTCCTCTAGATTGTCTATATCTTCAATACGTGCCTGAGGGAAATTAGCATAAGAAACACTTTGAGTAAGCTCCGTATACTCTCCACTATAAATTTTAAGAGTCCGATCTTTAGTTACAGAGGTTATGTTAACGCAAACTGTTTTATTGATTTTATTAACAGCCAAAATGACTACCCAAAAATGGCGTTTAGGTTCTTGAGTGGACAACATTGCCAAAAAAACATCGCCTGTATTAATCAAAGATTCTCTCCATTTGTGCTTGCTCTGCTAATCTAAATAAAACATCTTTTACTTCTTGTTTAGATTTTCCACAAACAGACAAAATATCCTCAGGTGTTATTAAGATTCTTCCACCATTGGGATCTTTCCACTCCGGCAAATTTTTATGTGTCCAGTCCACTAAATCCCATCTTTGCATCTTTCCATATGATGAATATATAGTATTTGCAACTTCCACCTCATAATCAGACAGAAATTCTAATATAGACCGGAGGTCTTTCTTTTTTAATTCTATTTCAAAATTAGCAGGTACAGAAATATATTTATTCCAAGAGGTAGTCGTTCTGTTTGGTTCTGTAATCAAATCCATAACATTGCTTAGAATAGGTCCATTTTTAAGAGAGTAAAAGTCATCATTGGTAACAAATTGTCCAATTTTACATAAACTAGTTCTATCTACTAAATACATAAGCTTGATAAGTTTCATATAACTCATCTTGCCATTCGCTTTTTGTAGAAATAAAACAGCTAAGGCTGTTGCTTTTTCTTCATTAAATCTTGGTTTATTTATCATATTTATATTTTACCAGTTTTCGCAATATTTTCAATACACTATATAAACTCTCCCTTTTATTTTATACTTTATTCGGCCCTAGAAGTCCATACCTTATATAATATATGTTATTTCTATATGTACTTTTCAACATTCACAAAAATACAGAAAATTGTGCTTCTAAAAAAGCCCATTACCATTACTAAAACAATTTGTACTTGTGAAGTAAAACTAAAAAGCAAAATTTACAATTTGCTATAATTGACTTATTCCACATATAGTGTACTGTATACGAACTAAAAAAATCAGGAAAGACTCTCTAAGTAGGTAAACAGGCCTTCTTTCTTTGCGCGGGCTACAGCGGCAAAATAAATTTTTTGCGCCTGCGCCTTTTTGCCCAGAACATATAAAAGCTGGGCTAAAGAAATTTCTGTTAACAACTGTCCGCGGATTTCGTCTGAGTTTGCAAAAAGTTTTTTTGCCGCCGTAAGTTCCAAAAGCGCTTCCTTAAGTTTATTTTGCCGCTTTAGGATATCGGCCTTGCCCCATTTTACAAAACCCAAATCCACATTGTCGTTGATGGAGGTATAAAGTTTATCTGCAACGGCGTATCTTTTAAGCGCAATATCATATTTGCCAAGCTGCCTTAAACCGTTTGCCATGCCGCAGTTTGTATACGCTTTGCCAAAAATATCCTGAGAAAGCTTAAATATTTTTTCCGCAAGTTCATAATTTTTAACGCAGGCCTTTATATCGCCGGCAATACGGCTTATGCCGGCAAGCCCGCAATAGGCGTAGGCGGCCGATAAATCATCACCGCAGACGCCAGAGAGCCTGGCGGCCTCTTTGAAATAAATAACGCCCGCCTTAAAATCCCCTTTAAGACGGCAAATGCCGCCCAAAGACCAATAAACAAAGCTCTGTCCCGCAATGTCTTTTATCTCTTTGTAATAGACCATAACGCGCTTTAGGAGGCAAGAACTTTCATCAAGCCTGCCTTGCGCGCGCAAGGCCAAAGCCTGCTCCAAAACGGCCTGCATTTTAAGGTCCCAAAAGGCCGCGCTGCCGCCGCAAAGTTTAAGCGCGCAAAGAGCGGTTTCTGAAGCCTCTTTTGCGCGGCCCAAAGTTCTTAAATTTTTTGCAAGGGAAAGCAGAATTTCAATTTTAAGCGTCTTGTCCTTACAGTTTGAAAGCGCGGCTTTGCAGGCTTTTAGCGAAGGCTCAAAAAAACCGCTTAAGCGCAAAGCCTCCGCATAGAGAAAAAGAGTTTTTGCGTCTGTACCTTTATATTTCTTTAATATCTTTACCGCGGCAAGGGGGCGGCCTTCGTCAAGCATGGTTTCAATTTTATCAGGTTCCATTTTTTTATCTCCGCAGGCGCGGCCGTCCGCGCGCATATTATTTGCAAAATTCTTCTATATCAATTTGTGAAATTTGGGGAAGGGTAAAAAATTTATCCCTAAGTTTTTTCGCGCGCGGACTTTTCTTCCACATACAAAAAACAGCCAGCGCGCCGGCGGCGTTAAAAACATAAGGCAAACGCTTTGCGTAGCGCAGCCTCTCGGCGCGCGTAAAGCAGTAGTTTTGCGTTAAATCCTCCGTTTCGCTTTTGTTAAGCATAAAGAAGCCGTTTTGCGGCAGCAGGTCTTTACCGCGCCGTAAAAAAGAGGAAAAGTTCTTTGTAGTCGTGCCGAGCTCTTTTGCCAAATCGGCGTCGGTAATAACTTTTTGACTGCGTATCATGCGAAATAACAAGACAACCTCCCGCCGTCAGGAAATCAAAAATCTTTCTATCTCGGCCAAAGTATCGCGCAAATTATACGGTTTGGCGATAAAATGGTCGGCGCCGGCCTGGGCGGCGCGCTCGCGCTGTTCGGGGCTTGTTAAAGTTGACATTACAATTACGGGCGTCTTCCAAAGCGCGTTGTCTTTTTTTATGCTTTTGCAGATTTCATATCCGCTTACATGCGGCAGCATAAGGTCAAGAAGAACAATATCGGGCTTATTCTTTTTAACGGCGGCATAAGCTTCCCGGCCGTCGCCCACAAGCACAACGCCGTGCCCCTTTATTTCCAAAGCGGACTTAAGGGCCTGGGCAAGATTTTTGGAATCCTCTATTAAAACTATTTTTGACATTAAATGTCCCTGCAGGTTTTTTGAAAAGCCTCGGCAAGTTTAACGTACTCAAGCGCATGCTTTTCCAGATTTTTTATTTCCTCTTCGCTTAACTGCCTTACTATTTTGGCGGGCACTCCCATGACAAGACTGCCGCGCGGTATTTCCTTACCCGCGGGAATTAAAGCCCCCGCGCCTATTATGCAGCCTTCGCCTATTTGCGCTTCCATTACGATTGCGCCCATGCCTATTAAAGTATTATCCCCTATTTTCGCGCCGTGTATGACGGCGTTATGGCCTATTGTAACATTTTTGCCTATCAAAGCGGGCTTTTCATAATCAACGTGTATACAGACGCCGTCCTGCACGTTGGAGTTATGCCCTATTTCAATAGCGGCTATATCGGCGCGCAGAACGGCGTTGGGCCAAATAGAAACGCCCTCTGCGGCTTTAACGCCGCCTATTAAAACGGCGGTCGGGTGCACATAGGCCTGCACGGCAATTTCAGGCTGACGGTTCAGAATTTTTTGCTTCATTTTTTATATACTCGTCGGCTTTATTCCTTGTTAAAACCGAAGGCTCCGAAAGTTTTAAGCCCCAATAAACAAACACGCTTATTATGCCGGGTATAATATAGTAAACAAAGCGGTAAATCAAAGCGGCCATAAGGGCTATATTCCAGTCAATTCCCATCTGAGAAAATACGGAGGCCATCACAAGCTCCATAGCGCCCAGCCCGCCGGGCAGAACGGGGATAAGCGTTGTCGCCATACCGACGGCAAACCCCGCAAGCAAAACGCCTATTTTTATTTTTATGCCTACGGCCAAAAAAGCCAAATATAAAATCAGAATTGTAAAAAACCAATCTCCGCAGACGTAAAAAACCGCTGTAGTAAATTTGGCTTTATGTTCGTGAATTATTCTTATGCCGTTATCAAGCTGTTTTGCAAAGGCGGAAAAATTGTTTTTGGGAATAATAGCGCCGAAAAGCTTATATATTATTTTGTTTATAAGGATAAAAATTTTCCTTATGCCGTTATAGCGAAACTCATTATTAAACAAAAACGCCGTTACCAAAACGCCCACTATGCCCACCAAAGCCACCGCCCCCAAAGTTTTTATTATCTGCGAAGTTGAAGCGTTATCGCTGAACATAAGCAAAACGGAACCCTGCAAAATTATCACTATCAGCGCGACATATAAAATTACCGTAATTACTATGCTTGCCATAACGCTTGCGCCCAAAGGTATGTTGCGCTTGCCCAAAAGATGCGCCCGCAGCGCAAACCCGCTTACCCCCATAGACGAAACAAGATAATTTACCGTGGTGGAAACAAACGCTATGCTCATAGCCGCGCCTAGGTTTATTTTTTGGCCCAGCAGCCTCAAAACTTCCCACAAAGACAGGCCCATAAATATGTAAATTATGGCCGAAGATACAAAAGCCAGCACAAGATAAAATGTGCTGACATTATGCCATATCTTAATAAAATTATCCTTAGAATCATAAACAAGCCACGCCACAACCGAAACGGAGATAAGGCAGCTTGCCATAACAAGAAGATTTTTACCGCTGAACAGTTTCATAGATAAATTATATAATTTTCTTATGGAATATATAACCGTAAACGGGGCAAAAACAAATAATCTTAAAAATATTTCGCTTAAAATACCGCGCGGGAAGATAGTTGTAATAAGCGGGCTTTCGGGTTCGGGCAAAAGCTCTCTTGCCTTTGACACCATATATGCCGAAGGCCAGCGCAGATATGTTGAAAGCATGTCGGCCTATGCGCGCCAGTTTTTGGATTTAATGCAAAAACCCGACGTGGAATTTATTGACGGACTTTCCCCCGCAATATCCATAGAGCAAAGAAATCCCGCCCATAACCCGCGCTCAACGGTGGCCACCGTAACCGAGATCTACGATTACTTCCGCCTGCTTTTTGCGCGCATAGGCAAAAGACACTGCCCGCACTGCGGGCGGCCGGTGGAGCAATGGTCCCTGCAGGCTATTGCCGCAGATATTCTGGCTAAATTTAACCAAAAAACGGTAAAAATTCTTGCGCCCGTAGTGCAGGGCAAAAAGGGCAGCTATGAAGATTTATTTGCCAAATTAAAGCGAGAGGGTTTTGCAAAAGTTTCGCTTGACGGGGAACTTTACGATTTATCTTCCCCGCCTGTTTTGGCGCGCTACAAAAAGCATAACGTTGATTTGCTTATTGACGAAATTTTTATTGACCAAAGCGATAAAGAACGCTTAAACGACGCTTTGGAACTTGCCGTAAAATATTCCCAAGGCTTAATAAAAATACAAAGCGGTCCGAAGGCAAAAGACGTTTTTATCTACAGCGAAAACAACGCGTGCCCCGTCTGCGGCATAGGCTTTGAGAATATGGAGCCGCGCCTGTTTTCCTACAACGCGCCGCAGGGCGCGTGCCCGGAGTGCAACGGCCTTGGCATTAAAATTGAAATTGACGAGGACCTTGTCGTCCCCGATAAAACCTTAAGCATAAACGACGGCGCAATTTACGCCTGGCACTCCCCCGTTACAAATAAAACGAACCGGTGGAAAAACTCCTGGGCGGGTTATTACGATGAAATTTTATCGCAAGTCTGCAAAGCGCAAAAAATCCCCATGAACAAACCCTGGCAAAACTTAACGCGCGACCAGCAGGAAGTGCTTTTATACGGCGGGCCCGATATCTTATATAAGGTGCATTGGGCGAACCGCCCTTCGGCTTTTGAGGGCGTCATAGGCAACCTAAAACGCCGCCACGCCGAAAGCGAAAGCGATTTCGTGCGCGAAGAAGTTTACCGCAAATTTATGCGCGAAATTACCTGCCCCGCCTGTAGAGGCGCAAGGCTCAAGGCAGAGGCGCTTTCGGTCTACGTGGGAGGCAAAAATATTTCGCAGATTACAGCTTTGCAGGCGGGGGCCGCGCTTGATTTCGTCAATAACTTAGAACTCAGCGAACGTGAGCAGACTATAGCAAAAGCCGTCCTAAAAGAAATCAAAGCGCGGCTTGGTTTTCTAAACAGCGTGGGGCTTAATTATCTTACGCTGGACCGCCGCTCGCAAACGCTTTCCGGCGGCGAGGCTCAAAGGATACATTTGGCTACGCAGATAGGCTCTGGCTTAACGGGCGTTTTGTACGTATTGGACGAGCCGACCATAGGCCTCCACAGCCGCGATAACGACCGCCTTATTGAAACGCTCAAAAAACTGCGCTCGCTTGACAACACTTTGATAATAGTTGAGCACGACAGGGATATGCTGCTCTCGGCCGATCATATAATTGAACTGGGCCCCAAAGCCGGCGAAAACGGCGGATACATAACCGCGCAGGGCGACAGGGAAGATTTCCTCAAAGACAAAAACTCCCTCACCGCGCAGTATCTTAACGGAACAAAGAAAATACCTTCAAACTTAACCCCGCGCAAGCCGCAAGATAAATGGCTTGAAATTTTGGGCGCAAAACAATTTAACCTTAAGAATATTAACGTAAAAATACCGCTGGGCCTCTTTGTCTGCGTGACGGGGGTTTCGGGCTCGGGCAAGTCAACTTTGATACACAATATTTTATACCGCGCTCTTGCAAAAAAATTCTACGGCGCAAAGGAAGCCCCTGGCCTGCATAAAGAAATAAAAGGGCTTGAACATATAAATAAAGTAATTATAGTGGACCAAAGCCCCATAGGCAAAACGCCGCGCTCAAACCCCGCTACTTACACCGGAGTTTACACGCATATCCGCGAACTTTTTGCGCAAATGACGGAAGCCAAACGCAGAGGTTTTAAGGCGGGCCGTTTTTCCTTTAACATAAAAGGCGGCCGCTGCGAAAAATGCCAGGGCGACGGCATTATAAAAATCCAAATGCAGTTTCTGCCCGATATTTACGTCAAGTGCGAAGAATGCGAAGGCAAACGCTTTAACGAAGATACTTTGCAGGTAAGGTTTAAGGGCAAAAATATTTCAGAAGTCCTTAACATGACGGTAGACGACGCCCTTATACTCTTTGACAATATCCCCAAAATAAAAAGAATATTGACCACTTTGCAGGACGTCGGGCTTGGCTATATAAGGCTGGGGCAAAGCTCCACCACCTTATCGGGCGGAGAGGCGCAAAGGGTTAAACTTGCAGACGAACTTTCCCGAAGGGCAACAGGCGACACGCTTTATATCTTAGACGAGCCGACGACAGGCCTCCACTTTGCCGATATAGAAAAGCTCTTAAAAGTCCTCCACCGTTTAAGCGCGCAGGGCAATACCGTTTTGGTAATTGAACATAATCTGGACATCATTAAAACGGCCGACTGGATTATTGATATGGGCCCCGAAGGCGGAGATAAGGGCGGGCAAATAGTCGCCCAGGGCGCGCCGCGCGAAGTTGCAAAAAGCAATACTTACACCGGAAAATATCTGCGCGAAATTATTTCTTAAAAGGAGAGTTTTGTGCGTGCGGCGCGGCGCGCTTTTGCGCGCTTTGCGCAAAAGACTTACAAACTGTAGCGGGGATTATTAACAGCGCAGCCGTAAGCGTCGCCGTAGTAGGAAAAATTATCGTGATTGCAGACTAAGGAACAAAGCTTCTTTTTATCGTCGGTAACGTCCGCAGATGACATTGAGCAGGTTATAGCATAATTCTTATTATTTTTAAGATTTTCGGTACGCCATTCCACATTAATCCAAATAGCGTCGTTTGACATTTTATAACCCAGATAGGAGTCCGAATAATAATTAAGCGTAAAGCCGCTTACTTCGGGTATGCCGATATCCAGAACTTTATTAAGCTCTTCGCGCAGGGCCTCGCCCTCGTGATTTTCCGTCTGCGGAAGCGCGCCGTTTTCAAGACTGTATCTAAGCAAAGAAGAAGCTACAGTCCTAAGCGCCGGCAGCACTTTTGAGGTTTGCGCGCGCCTTACCGTAAACATATAACTTGGCAGCCCTATGCCTACAATTACGGCAATAATAAGGACCACCACAAGCATCTCAATTAAAGTAAACCCCTTTTTCATTTTCCCCCCGAAATTTCATATAGTTAGAGTTTATTAAAGTTTTATCTTCAAGGCAATATCAAAAATATTTTTATTTATTCTACGCAATAAACTGCGCGCTTGAGCTTTACGCTCAAGCGCGCGAAATTTCTCCCGCAAATATTACCGCGGTTTAGCTTGCAAGCCTTACCGTTGCATTTGCATATCTGCTGCTCATAGAAGTAACACAGGCGCTGTTAGGGCAGACTATTGTGCCGGCATAGGCGGAATTAAAACTATACGTATAATAGTTTGTATCCACCGTGATAACGCTGTTTTCATTTCCTACCAAAGAAGTCATGCCGTAACAAGATGATCCTCCGCTGCACGTAAGCGAGCTAAGGCTGCCGCCTGTAAACGAGGACATATTTTGGCAGGAATTTATTCCGCTGCACGTAAGGGAGGTAACATTACCGCCCACAAGCGAGCCCAAAGAACTGCAAGACGCCGAACCGCTGCAATTAAGCGTTTGCAAACTATCCCCCGTAAATGACGATGGCAAACGGCACGAGCCGGAATTTACGCAATCAAGGGAAGTAAGATTATCCCCCGTAAAAGAATTCCAGTTGGAGCAGCCGCCCGCCTCGCATACAAGAGAAGTAAGATTTTCTCCGGTAAACGAAATCATATTTTGGCAAGAATTTATTCCGCTGCATTCCATGGTTTCTAAGTTTTCGCCTTCAAAAGCAGTCATCTGGGTACAGGAAGCAAGACCCTCGCACACAAGCGTTTGAAGATTATTGCCTTCAAAGCCGGACAGGCCGTAGCAAGATCCTGTTCCGCTGCAATTAAGAGACGTAAGATTTTCGCTGTTGTAAGAGGAGTTATTTGCGCAGGCTTCCGTACCTTGGCAAGTAAGGCTTGTCGTATCGTTTGAAATTACGCAGCTGCTGTTGGTGCAGGTTTGGGTTACTACGCCGGATAAGTCGCACTTATCAAACCCCACGCTGTCGCAAAAGCCCGTGTCTGTTTTCTGATAACAGCATACCGTCCCGCCGTCGTAATACTTACCCAGCGTATAACTGCCGTCGTTGCGCTCGGCCTTTACAAGGCCTTTGCCGCGCTCC
>JAEWSL010000009.1 GCA_023398295.1 Elusimicrobiota bacterium
GGAGCGCGGCAAAGGCCTTGTAAAGGCCGAGCGCAACGACGGCAGTTATACGCTGGGTAAGTATTACGACGGCGGGACGGTATGCTGTTATCAGAAAACAGACACGGGCTTTTGCGACAGCGTGGGGCTTGATAAGTGCGATCTGTCAAGCGAAATAACCCAAACCTGCACCAACAGCAGCTGCGTAATTTCAAACGATACGACAAGCCTTACTTGCCAAGGGGAAAGCGTCTGCCGCGATAAAACTTCCTATATAGGCGAAAACTTAAAAACTCTTGTCTGCGAGGGCAATAACTCCTGCCGGAATATAAAGAACATGACAGGCGATAACATTACTTCGCTTGACTGCGACGGGGATTATTCTTGTTTTTTCCTATCTAGCTTAAGCGGAGAAAATATGGAAAATATGAACTGCGAGGGCAATAATGCCTGCGGTGCCTTGAATACTCTTTTTACCGGACAAAAATTGACTACTTTGAGTTGCATCGGGAGCTTCTCTTGTAATGACATGCAAAAACTGGTGGCTGAAAATTTGACTTCTCTTCAATGCGAAGGTAGTTATTCTTGCAATAATTTTAAGAGCTTTGCCGGTAACAACCTAACTTCGCTTAATTGCAATGGGAATATGTCATGCAATTCCATGTCATCTTTCACTGGGGAGAATTTGCAAACTCTCAATTGTACCAATATGGTTTCCTGTGGCGGTATGACATCTTTAGTGGGCAATGAAAATACTGTTATTACTGTGGATACAAACTATTATACGTATAGTTTTAATTCCGCTTATGCCGGCACAATAGTCTGCCCTAACAGCGCCTGCGTTACTTCTATGAGCAGCAGTTATCCAAATGCAACGGTAAGGCTTGCAAGCTAGGTTTTGCGCATGCGCGGCAGCAGGCGGCAGTGCGCTTAATATGCGCCGTCAAAATTTTATGCGCCCGATTTTATCGGGCGCATAATTTGTGCCGTCAAAAGTATTGCGGCGCGAGATTATTTTAACTTATAAACACAACCGGCCCTATTACCACTTATGGGGTTCATTATTATCCCCGTGCAGTATGATAAAGCTCCGCCCAAAGCTTTGCATAAACGTATGCCGCGCGCATCATTTTCAAGAGTATGGCACGTTTGGATATTGTACTCCGGAACCCCTGTAATTGTAGCTACTTCTTCACCGTAGCCGTGATAATCTTTATCGCTGCATTGCACATATGCGGGGGTGGAATGGGTCCTCGCAGGCTGCATATGGCAGTACCATTCATTATCGTATATAATGCCTGTGCCAAGATATAGTGTTACGTTAGTGCCCTTAGGAAGTTCAATATCTAAATCTGTAAGTTGACCTGTCCACGTGCCGCTTATAAGATAGTACCTCCTTTGCGCCTCTGCAATAGTTTTGACCAAAGCCTGATAAGTTGAAAACTTTGACTTATCGCGCGCAAGCTGATATTGCGGCAAAGCAATAGCGGCCAGTATGCCGATAATTAAGACGACAATAAGCATTTCTATCAATGTAAACCCGCTTTTGATAGCGCGGGCTTTACTGCATTTATCTGATATTTTTTGCATTTTTATCTCCTTTATATCACCTCCTTATCGGTCTATGGCGGGCGGGTCTAAGCGGGTTGCAAAAAATGCCAATAAAAAAGGCGATATCATTATTGAGAGCTACGAAACACTCAAAATGACAATCGCCCGCTACGCTCCGAAGAGCGTAACAAATATGCGACTTCATTTTTGGCTTCGTAGCTATTTTGTTAATTTCTTAACAAAACTGTGCCGTTCTCAGCGGCCCCAAAAACAAGTCTTTACTTCTCAAATTGTAGCCTCAGCAGCGCGTTGATATTTCTTTTAACAGTATAGCAAAATTTTATAGATATAAACGATATCTCACGTTATAACCGGTAACCGTGCCCGATATTTCACACTATAACAGATAACCGTGCAAAGTATAAAATGCAAAGTATAAAAGAGTAATGTTTATTACAGGAATATTTATTACAGAAATATTACAGATAAGGCGATACAAATTTAATTGGCATCATTTTGATGCCAATTAAATTTATAATCCAGTTTAGAGAGAGAGTATACAATTACATTATCCTATTATATTACTTACGGTCGTTATATCCACAAAAGCGCATAGTATTACGACTGAAATATATCAAAAAAAAGAGTATATTACGTCAGAAATCTACGCGCTTTTCTGGATATAACGACAAGAAAGATACAAAGGTTGTAATTAGCATATCATCGTATTTTAGATTTGTCATTAAATCCACAAATGGAGGGTGATACTGCCGTATTTCTCTATCGTATTGTTTACTGTCATTACATCCACGAATGGATATATATTTACGATTATATTTTTCTATGCTATTGTTTACTGTCATTACATCCACGAATGGAGGGGAATGCAGTTTATACTTTCCTATCGTATAGTTAATGATCATTACATCCACGAATGGATATATATTTACGACTATATTTTTCTATGCTATTGTTTACTGTCATTACATCCACGAATGGATATATAACTACGACTTAAAGTATCCAAAATTGGATATATCTACGACTATAACAAGTATCCATTTGTGGATATAGCGAGGGAGAAGGATACAAGGTGTATATCGTATTATGCATTTATTATTACATCCACGAATGGATATATAGTTACGACTATATTTTCCTATGGTATTGTTTACTGTCATTACATCCGCGAATGGAGGGTGATACTGCCGTATTTCTCTATCGTATTGTTTACTGTCATTACATCCGCGAATGGAGGGGAATGCAGTTTATACTTTCCTATCGTATAGTTAATGATCATTACATCCACGAATGGATATATATTTACGACTAAAAGTATCCAAAATTGGATATATCTACAACTATAACAAGTATCCATTTGTGGATATAGCAATAAGAAGGATTACGGGGTAAACTCTTAAAAACCTTAATGACACTTAAGTCTATCAGAGTTAAATCCATTACCATTTCTTTTTATCTTTTTTATTGTTACATCCACAAATGGATGGGAATGCCGTTTGTACTATTCCATCGTATTGTTTGCATTCGTTACATCCACAAATGGATATATAACTACGACTGAAAATATCCAAAATTTGATATATCTACAACTATAACAAGTATCCATTTGTGGATATATCAAGTGGATATATCAAGAAGAAAGGCTACGGAATAAAATCCTAAAAATCTTAGTGGCGTAATATCTCTATATCCATAAAAGCGCATAGTATTACGACTGAAATATATCAAAAAAAGAGAATACCACATCATAAAGCTATGCGCTTTTCTGGATATAACATAATTAAACCTGTTATAGCCAAAGCTATAGTCAAATAGGAAAAACAAAAATTTGCGTTGCTACGGCAATAAATTTTTTTATAGTATCTAACTATATGAAGTATTAGGGGATATATATGAAAAAAGGTTTCACTTTAATTGAGTTGCTTATTGTAGTCTTAATAATCGGAATACTTGCGGCAATTGCTTTGCCGCAGTACCAAATGGCGACAATGAAAAGCCGCTTCAGCAATCTTATGACTTTGACGAAGGCAATTGCTTCCGCCAATGAAAGATACTATATTGCAAATGGCACTTATGCCACGATTTTTGACGCTTTGGACATTGCCTTGCCCGAAGGCGGCCAAAGCGGCCTAAGCACGGGGTACGGCTATAATTATATAAAGTACAACTGGGGATACTGCATGCTGGCGGGCCAATATTACGCTCAATGCAGTTCCGCGGGGTTGAATAATTTACATATGACTTATTATAGTAAAAGCCCCGCGCGCGCCGGAGAGATAATTTGCTGGGCGCTTACAAATACGACGGAAGATAAATATAATAAATTGTGCCAAAAGTTGACTGGAAACACAACGCCGTCTTACTCTACCAATTGCGCTATTGCAACAGGGACTTCGGCCTGCACGGGATATATGTTTTAATTTTACGGTTGCAGGCTAAAAGATGTATCATAAAGTATGTCGCAAAAAATAGTTAATTTTATAATATTAAATATTTTGTCCGCCTTGGTAATTTGGATTCTCGTCAAACTGCTTTTATAGACGGCGCTGCCGCATATTTTGGGGAGGGGGGAATGCAATTCCCCCCTCGTTTTATGAGCTCCTTACGAAACACCCCCGTAGTGAGGCGTGTTTAATTTTTTTTTATCCTTTACTACGATAATTTTATAACGACAATTTCATGATAACAATTATACGACGATAACCTTATGGCGCTAATTTTAACAATGATAACTTTACGGGAATAATTTTGCGACGATAACTTTATAACGACAATTTTATGACGATAGTTTGGCGGCAATACCTTTGCGATGTTAACTTTAACGACGACAATTTCGCGGCGTTAAACTGTCCTGCGGCGTATTCTTTGATCTAAATAAACCAAAACCCCATTGATTACCGCTAATTACCGACGGACGCAAGTATCTTTTGCATATTTACGCGCTACGGCCTTAAGCTTTTAACAGTTGAAAGTTATTGCCCGTCGTTATATAGTTTATCTTGCCCACATTAGCCGCGCCCGACGGTGCGGCAGGAATGTTATTGAAATAAAATATCTTCCGTTAGTATCTTTTGAAGCTTTCTTAGCCTTTATCCGATGACGGTTTTCTCCGCCGACCTTAATTTAGTCAGAGTTCCCCGTGTTTTATAAGATTTCCTTTTGCCTTTATCTTGTTTTGCTTTTCTCTGCGTTTTTAGTTTTTCTTTTGTTTTTTGAGTTTTACCCATTTCGCCAATTTCGTTTTGGGGGTACCCCAGGTAACCCCTTTTTCGTTTTGGAGGGGGTGGTTTTTATGCTTTTTTGGGGACGCTCCATCAATCAGCCGTTTATTTGGCTTGAAAACGCTAAAAAAACATTTGCAAAAATATTATTTCTTTTGGAATAAAAATAATTCCATAATATTAACAAAAAACGCATATGCAAAAAAATATCAAAAATCAAGTTTTTTATTTGCAGAATTTGAGCTAATTTTGCAAAAAATTTTTGAAAAAATAATGGGGAAAATGTTTGGTAAAACTTTGATAAATATAAAAAACTATACAATTTATTAATATACAAATAAAATATACCATAAAAAGGTACTAAATAGAATAAATATAACTTTTACTATTATTATAAATAACCTATAAAATATACCCTTATAAGTTAACATAATAAAAATTATCACAAGTAAAAAGCCACCAAGCCATCCCAGCCATATAACCAAAAATCAGCTTTTAAGCATACTCCCCCCGCTGGCTTTGTATCATTTTTGGCTGTTTTTGATATTGTTGGCATTATTTTTATTCCAAATTATCATTATATTTTTGAAAAGAGTTGTTTTCCACAGAATAACTGAAGAATAACTGACAGCGGGGACGATAAAGAATTTATTGGGTATGGTAAATAATAAACTTTCTGCCGCATTTTTATCTGTTATTTAGGGAACGTGAAACTTGTAATTTGCCGAACTTATGCCATGTGTTGCCATTGTCAAATGGGCAGTCTTTACGCGAGGTAAGCGCAGCGAACGCTCGCGAGCAATCTTCAATTATTTTGTTGTAGTTTCTATCGTCTAATTGGAAAAGCGAAGCTTGTAATTTGCAATATTAGCCTATTTCGCGTATGGCGTGCAGTTGGCACACAAGTCAGAAATGGAAGATTGCTTCCGAGCGTTACTCCACGGAACGACCGTTCGTCGCCTCGCGCAAGGACGACTTTTTATTTATAAAGACAACAGCATACGCGCGTTGTTCCTGCTGTTTAACCGAAGAAGCGAAGCTTGTAATTTGCAATATTTGGCCCACCTCGTATATGCTGCGTCGTTGGCGCGCAAGATAAAAAAACCGCTGTTTAATTGCAAAAACGAAGTTTGGACATTGCCATATTTAGTTTATTTGCCAAGGGTGCGCTTAGGCCGCACAGCTAAAAGAAAACTTGACGTGCGTTTTTTTTATACATATTTTATACAATAAAAGAGAACGGCAGGCTGCGTAAAGACAGTCGTGTTTTGTATTAGTTTACTGCTGTTTGTGTTTGGAGAGAATATGAGGGAAAACTTAATTAAAAGAAAAGTAAATAATAAGGGGTTTACGCTTATAGAAATGTTAATTGTCGTCTTAATCATCGGGATACTTGCCGCTATTGCGCTTCCGCAGTATCAGCTGGCAAGGGACAAGGCTAAATATGCCGAAATGATGGTGGCGGAGGAAGCTATTTCTTCCGCCTTAGAAAGGTACTATTTGACGTACACTTATTATCCCGAGGATATGTCTGCTTTGGACATATCTTTTGGTAACGGCATACCCAACGGACGCAAGATAAACTTTAATTGGGGCTATTGTTCCAGGCTAGATTATATGCTTGACTGCTGGAACACCACCACCTTAAAAAATATTCATTCAAAATTCTTATCTCACTTAACGATTTATCATGGGAATGAAAATAGAAGGCTGTGCTATGCTTACGGGACTACCAACCCGGAATCCCGCGGCGATAAACTTTGCAGAAAAGTAACCGGGAACGAAATGCACTACACAGAGGGAACTAATACTTTGCGTTCCTATTCCTTCCTATAATAATACGCAGTTTTAGGAAATAAAAAGGCGGCGCCTCTTTGCTAAGACGCCGCCGGTGCTTTGAGTGGCGGGCTATATATCCGGAGATTACGACGCGAGCCTTTTTCGGCCCGATCTGTCCCGGCAGGGATTGTTTGTTTGCGCCCGTAAAAAAGCAGCCCGCCTGCTGCTTCGTTTCGGATACCCCCCGAAGGCTTCACTACAACAATTTTTTCTTTCCCCTGAAAGGACAGATAAATAAATAATCATAAGTAATTATTTATTTATAAAATGATATATAAAAGATATTACTTTGTCAAGTGTTTTTTTGTAAAGGCGGTTAAAAGACAGTTAAAAAAGGCCCAAAAAAGTGTGCTCTGCCGTCTATAAAACATAAAAGGCGGATTTTTTTAAGACGGGGGTTTTATTGTGCTGGAAATGCAGCGTTTAAGGCGCGCTCTGCCGTTGCGTAAGCTTTGGCCATGCCGCTGTGCGTAAGGCGATAGGTGCGGTTGCGTTTTGTGCCGTCGTAGGTTATGGCGGCCTGTTTAATTTCCGCGTTTAGCGCGCGGTCCAGACGGTCATTATTTTTTAGGTAACCGGAAAGTTTCATACATTTTGAAAGTTCAAGCGAAGTTAACTCCTGTACATTTTTCATCAGCTTTGCGCAGGCAAGAATTATCAGCGCCGCGCCGGAGGGTTTTAGCGTCTTGTTCTTGCGGCGGATTATGATATCGTCCCCGTCGCAGTAGGCAATTTTATCCCAAAGCGTTTTATCGGCCGTCTTAAAAGCGGGCGAGAGGGAGCTTAGCGCAAAAGGGGATTTTGCCAAATTATCTTCTGCGCGCGCAGGGGCTTCAGAAGGCGGGTTGGTTATCCCCCCCTCTTTAATGCGAATAGGCCTTGCCCTTATGGCAAAGGGGTTTTGCGTTTGCATAGGCGCGCTTGTCGGCGTTGTGCGCTCGGGCGTTGCCGTTTGCGTTTCTCCGTCGTATACGTCGTAAATATGCGGATTTGGCGTCTGCGGCGGCCCGCCTGCGTCGGCCGCCGCGCCAAAAGTTTGATGCGAGGCTTCTTCCCCCGTCGGTGTGGCTTCGTTTTGATACCACGGGAACGGCTTTGGCTCGTCTGTGTTTTGGTCTAGCGGGCGGTATTTGTTTGCAATCAGGCGCAGGAACTCTTCTTTTTGTTTCAGGACAATTTGCAAAGAGCCTTCGGCCTCAAATTCTTCGCCGCTTTTAAGCTTAAATCTAAGTTTTATCTTGGCGTTTGGGTTATCTTTTGCGTCATCAAACATAAGGTTCTCCGTTAAATCTTCAGCGCGGTTTTATTACTCTTAAAAATCAAACTATCAACAGGATTATGCATATAATATAATTTATTTTTTTATATGTCAAGATATGTCAAGGATATGCAAATATATGTCAAATAATGTTAATAAATGTCAATTTACGACGATAGATTTATTGGTAATTTGCTTGCGGGCAGCTTGTAATTTGGCAAAAAAGCTAATTTTTTGGGATTGGCTCAAAAAAATTGCCATAAAGTTTAGAGATTTATTCTTACAAGTTTAGCAACAGTTCTGGAATAAAAATGCTGCCAATTGACTATAAGCAATTTCGGGTAAAGAGATGGTATAGAAAATGGAGTAAAGCGGGGCTGTTGTTGTTATCAATTAGAGCTGTCTTTACGCGAGGTGAAGTCCCTTAGAGCTTTAGCGAAGACGGACAAGCGCTCGGAAGCAATCTTCAATTATTTCGTTGTAGTTTCTTCTGCTTAACTGGGCGCAGCTTGGCATTTGCCTTGTTTAGCTTTTCCTGCGTTTGGCACGCGTAAGCGTGCGGGCCAGAAGAGCGGGGAAAGTAAAGTTTACGTTGCTATGGTAATCAATTTTTTATAAACTCTAAATATACGAAATGTTTAGGGGAAATATATGAAAAAAGGTTTCACTTTAATTGAGTTGTTAATTGTCGTCTTAATAATCGGGATACTGGCCGCTATTGCGCTTCCGCAATATCAGATGAGTACGCTGAAAACCCGCTACCTCAATCTTATGACTTTGACGGAGGTAATTGCCAAGGCTAGCGAGAGGTATTATTTGGCCCAGGGCGTTTATGCTACGACCTTTGACGCTTTAGATGTTGCCATGCCCGAGGGAGGACAAAGCGGAAATACAAGCGGTTACAATTATATAAATTACGACTGGGGATATTGTATGTTAATAGCGCAGCAAAGCACTTCCTGCAGGTCCACCACAAGTTTGCATAATGCGCATACTATCTATTACAATAAAAGTTCTAACTCTTCGTCTGCGGGAAAAATCCTTTGTTTTGCGCTTACCGGCGATGCTGAAGATAAATATAATAAATTGTGCAAGCAGCTAACCGCTAGAAATGTGGCTTACACAACTGCTAACTGTACTGTTATCGGCGGAACTCTGACTTGCCGAGGGTATCTTTTCTAACCCTGCTTCTGCGGCAAAGAGTACGCGCAGCCGCAATAAGTTTGTTCGTATATCTTCAATTCTTTTATCAGGCGGCGGCGCGTTTCCTCAAGTCCCCCCCGCCGCCAATTGGTGAAATCATACTCTATTTGATATTCTTGTGCGGCGGCGCGCGCGGCGGCGTTGACCTGTTCCAAATCTTTATAGCGGGAAACCCCTAAAACAGAAGTAAATTTGCTATAGCCGTTCTCTTTGGCGTAAGCCGCCGCCCGTCGTAGGCGAAAGAGAAAACAGACAGCGCAGCGTTTGCCGCGCTCGGGCTCGCGCTCAAGGCCTTCTACAGCCTTGCCCCACTCTCGCGCGGCATCTTCGTTATAAGGCAGCTCAACAAAATGCGCGCGGTAAAACGCGCAGAGGCGTTTTTGCTCGTCTCTGCGTTTAAGATATTCTTCCGTCGGATAAATATTGGGATTACAAAAGAGAACGGTAAAATCCGCATTGTCCCGCGCAAGCTTATCTATAACCGCCGCCGAACAAGGCGCGCAGCAGGATAAAAGCAAGATTTTACCGTTCTTCATAAAATTAACTTCTCAAAACTAAAAACTTTAGAGCAAAAACTATTCGTCTTTGGGATCGTCAAAGCCCACCATCATAGTGGCCAAGAACCCCGCCAAAATTGCAACCAGCATACCTATAAGATAGAAGATAGTGCTGTGGGCGTCTGTCATGGTAAGCAGCAAAACTATGCCCGATACGCCAAAGGGAATAGTGGTGCTGACGTGCGCCGCGGCAATAACCGCCCCGCCGAAGGCCGCCCCGACGCAGGCCGTCAAAAACGGCTTAAACAAGGGCAGCGTTACGCCGTAAATAAGCGGCTCGCCTATACCTAAAATACCGACGGGCAAAGCGTTTTTAATAATCGTCTTTAGGCTCAAGTTTTTAGTTTTAATTAAGACCGCGATGCTTGCGCCCACCTGCCCCGCTCCCGCCATACATAAGATGGGAAACAGCGGGTTATTGCCGTAGACGTCAATAAGCTGCTGGTAGAGTGGTATTAAACTTTGATGTATGCCCAACATCACAACGGGCAGGAAGGAGCCCGCCAAAACAAACCCCGTTACGATGCCGCCGTGCTCTATGGCAATTTTAGTGTACTCGGCAAGTTTATCGGATAAAAAACCCGCCAAAGGCTGTATGGCGAGCAGGGAAATAAAACCTATTACGAGCACGCTTATCGTCGGCGTAAGGAACATATCGGTGCTGCCCTTAAGATATTTCTTAAGCCATTTTTCAAACAGCGAGCCAAAGTAGCATACCAATAAAACTGCAATTATGCCGCCTTTGCCGGCGGAAAGTTTATCGCCAAACAAAGTAAGGCCGTTAAGCGCCGGCATATTTAAGATGCCCGCGTAAACGACGCCCAAAGCCGGCGTGCCGCCGAACTCTTTACAGGCGTTATAGCCCACTATCGCGCTTAAATAAAAGAATATCCCCCCGCCGAACACGGCCAGAAGGCCCGTTACGTTTGGGTAATCCTGGAGGACGCTTTTCATCAAAATATTGTTTACGCCCATTATCAGGCCGCAGGCTATATAAGCGGGAATAAGCGGCAGGAAAATGGAGCCTATTTTTGCGCAGGCTTTGCTTATGGAGCTGCCGTATTTCTTTTTCATATCGGCTTTGACGGCTTTTGCCTGCCCGACTTTGGAGGAACTTTCCCCCAGCATATTAAATTTATGGCGTTCAAACATATAAGCAGCCAGTTCGCCGGCT
Source organism: Elusimicrobiota bacterium (assembly GCA_023398295.1). Taxonomy (GTDB): domain Bacteria; phylum Elusimicrobiota; class Elusimicrobia; order Elusimicrobiales; family Elusimicrobiaceae; genus Proelusimicrobium. The sequence continues at coordinate 10,804 of JAEWSL010000009.1, forward strand.
GTTCCCGGGCCTACTATTATTTGATGCTGATTGTCGGCTTTTACGTAGCCTAAAACTCCAGGGATTTTTTTGAGGTTTTCCAGCTTAAGTCCATCTTCTTTTTTTAAGGTAAATCTGAGGCGCGTCATGCAACTGCCAAGGCCGTCTATATTTTCCGCCCCGCCGACAGTTTTTAGAACGCCGTCGTAGAGGGCTGCTATTTTATCTGCCATACTATATACTCTCCATTGCTAAACAGGGATTAAATACTGCTTGTCTTTTTTATTATACAATAAAAAAGCCCGTATCGTTGATACGGGCTTTTTGCTGTAAAAAATTACAGTTTAGAATTTGATTAACATGCCAAGATTTGCGATATACGGCGTGTTTGTTTTGTAGCTCCAGAAGCTGTTGTGGTTAAGCAGCACGCCGGCGCCGGCAAACAATTGCACATATTCGTTGTGATTATATTTGGCGGTTAAGTCAAACTCGTTGCCAATCCAGGAAGGATTGTCGCTGTCGTGGCTGGCCGTAAGGGCCAGATAATCAACAGCAAAGGCAAACTTTTCAAGGTTGGCAAAGGCAAAGTCAACGCCCAGGTTAAGAACGCGGGAGTTAGGCATGCCCCATGTATAGTTGTAGTACGGGTTTATGACTTCGGGTACAAACAGACCGGGGTTATAGTTGCCATAGGACATAAAGTCCTTTTCCGCATGATAGTAGGTTAAGCGGGGAGTAAGCGTCGCCGCTTCAACCGACATATCCATTTTTGCGTCAACTTTAGCCATCCAGCCGACATTGTTGTCGCCGAAGACATCGTTTGCATAGTTCTTTGCAAACTCGGCCGAGAAAGCCATTACGTCGTTTTGCCACGTAGGCTTCACGCCCCACATACCGAGGTGATAATTTTCGCCGCCGGCATTGTCGGAATCTCTTACGTCATATAAATAAGCCTGGACGCCCAGGTTCTCATTTACATTGTAAGTACCGTCAAAACCTAAAACGGAAAGATCGACATCTGCTACCAGGCTATTATCCTCAAGTTTACCGTAGATGATGTTGCCGACGAGGTTATCAGAATTGTAGGTCAACAAAGCGGCGTCTATTGAAGGCGGCACTACGTTGGCTTTGCCGATGTAGTGTTTAGGGCCGATATACATAACGGCGCTGTCTTCATTGCCGTAGAACTGGCGGCCTACCTTAAGCTCCCAGTTGGCGAAAAGATTGCTGAGAACGACATTGGCTTCAGCAACGTAAATATTGTTCCAATAATAGTCAAGAGAAGAACCTTCAGTATTGTCCCAATAATTGGAATAGCCGAAAGTAAGGTTAGACCTTACGTCTTCAACTAAATCCATACCCAAACCGAAAAGAACGCGGTTTGTAGTATTCCTGAAGTTATCGCCCGTAGCGTTTTCAGCCATTACGCCGATGGTTTGCACCTCGCCGTAAGTTTCCACATTGTTGAAGATATTACCGGCCATCGCGGGTACGACCAGCGCGCAGGCAAGTAATACGCCCAATAATTTTTTCATTTGCATTCTCCTTTAAATATTTCTAATTTCCATCTTACTTCCATACTTCCTGAAATCATCGGGGTTGTCCCAATAATCGGAATAAGCGAAAGTAAGGTCCTCCCTTACGCTTGCCGCCTCCGCGCCGATTCCGGTATTACGTCTTATTCCCGTAGCCGTTTCCCTTATAACAGTTCGGCGGAGCCTGCGGTCCAAACTTCTCCGGTTATATCTTTTTGTCAATCCCACGCCTGTAACTTTCTTATAAAATTACAAGCGGTTCCTGATAGATACAGCCTTTGAAAATCACTTACGTATTAAATGTACTATTTTGAAGTATAGCTTGTCAACAGTTTTTTTTGACGGCCTCTTTTATTTTAACTTTTGTATAATAAAAATATGAAACACATATTATTAACAGGCGGCGCGGGTTTTATCGGCGCAAATTTTTTACACTCGTCCCTTGCCGCGAACGAAGATTTACATTTTATCAATCTTGATAAATTTACTTACGCGGCAAATATAGATAATCTGCGCGGGCTTGACGCCAGAAGGCATACGCTTGTGCGCGGCGATATCTGCGACAGCCTTTTGGTAAAAGAAATTTTTGAAAAGTTCAAAATTGAAGGCGTCATAAATTTTGCCGCGGAATCCCATGTGGATAATTCCATAAAATCCCCCAAAGAATTTATACGCACAAACATTGAAGGCGCTTTTAACCTGCTTGACATCGCGCGCCAAACGTGGCTTGAAGCCCCATATATATATAAGGAAGAGTATCGCGGCGCGCGCTTTATGCAAATTTCAACGGACGAAGTTTACGGCTCCCTCTCTTTGGAAGATAAGGAAAGGTTTAACGAAAACTCCCCCCATCGCCCGAGCTCGCCCTACAGCGCAAGCAAAAGCGCGGCGGAGTTTTTGGCAAAAGCCTATTACAAAACTTACGGGCTGGAGGTTGTGGCAAGCAATTCCTCAAACAATTTCGGCCGCTTTCAGCACGACGAAAAGCTTATCCCCGTCATAATAAGAAGCGCGCTAAACGGACAAAAAATAGGGATTTACGGGGACGGCTCCAATGTCCGCGACTGGCTTTACGTTGACGATAACTGCAGGGCTCTTTACCTTATATTTAATAAAGGCAAAAGCGGGGAGAGTTATAATATATCCTCTTCCGCCGAGATAAGCAATTTGGCCCTTGCCCAAAAAATCTGCGTCCTGCTGGACGAAATTTGCCCCTGCGAGCGCAAATACGGCGACCTTATTTCCTTTGTGGCCGACCGCCCAGGGCACGACAAACGCTACAGTCTTGACTCCGCCAAGCTTGAAAGCGAGCTAGGCTGGCGCGCGCAAACTTCTTTTGACGAAGCTCTTAAAGATACAGTTTTATTTTACGTGTCCAAATATAAACAAAGCGTTTAGCTTTCGGCCGCCTCAAAGGGCCGCGCGCGGCTGCGCCGCGCTAAAAGACGGACAATAAATTGCTATATTTGTTAAAATATAAATATGCAGACTGCAGACGATTTCAATAAAGAATTAAGCCCCGTTACTCTTAAAAATTTTATTAAGAGAATGGGGCCGCTTGTTCAACCCTATTGGTTCAGGACTATGCTTGGCGTCCTGCTTACGATACCCGTCGGCGCGCTTGACGGCACGGTGGCCTTCTTCCTTAAGTACTACGTAGATAAGGTCGTGGTGGCAAAAGATGCGCAGTGGGCGGCTTACATACCCTTTCTTATTATCGCTTTTACGATAGTGCAAGCGGTGCTTAATTATTCCTCCACCTATTTTAACAGCTGGGTGGGCAATAAAATTACCACCGACCTTAAGAAAAAACTTTATTATAAACTTCTTACCTTTGACCCTGGATTCTTTGACACCCATAACAGCGGCGATGTGGTTTACAGATTTTATTCCGACGCGGATACCGCCAGCAACAGTCTTGTTACAAACGCAAAAGCTTTTTTGACGAGGCTTTTTTCTTCCATCGGCTTAATAGGCGTGCTGATTTATAACTCCTGGCAGCTTACCATTATCGCGGTAATCGTGCTCGGCGTTGCTATAGTGCCCATGCAAAACGTAAGACGCAGAATTAAGAAAATTACGCCTAAGCTTGTAACCTCCGGCTCCGACGTTATCACTTCTTATAACGAAGCCTGCGGCGGCTATAAAACAATTACAGTTTATAATCTACAGTCATATCAGCTGCAAAAACAAACTTCCGTTTTGGACAGGCTCTTTGACCTCTCAATGAAGATGGTTAAGCATACCAACTGGCTTTCCCCGTTGATGCATGTGGTCATTTCCTTAGGCGTGGCGGGCGTCATCTGGTATGGCAACAGCCTTATAATAAAAGGCACCATAACAAGCGGCAACTTCGCTTCTTTTATAGCCGCGCTGCTTATGCTTTATACGCCGCTTAAGTCCATAGGCAACAGTTTTATTGATATACAGAAAGCGCTTCTTGCCGTAGAGCGCGTCTTTGAAGTTCTTAACTTTGCGCCTAAAATAAAATCGCCCGAAAACGCCGTTAAAATAGACGGAATTAAAAAAGAAATTGCCTTTGAAGACGTTTACTTTGAGTATAAACCAAATACGCCCGTGCTGAGGGATATTTCGCTTAAAGTGCCTGTGGGCTCAACGACCGCGCTGGTAGGCAATTCCGGCGGAGGCAAAACAACTTTTGTAAACCTTATACCGCGCTTTTATGACACCGTAAGCGGCACGGTCAAAATTGACGGCGTAGACGTTAAGGCTATGGACCTTGCTTCTTTAAGGGAGCAGATTGCCGTAGTGTTTCAGGATAATTTCCTCTTCGGCGGCACTATAAGGGAAAATATTATGGTCGGCCGTCCCGACGCAACCGAAGACGATTTGCAGCAGGCCCTCAGCGGCGCGCATTTGCAGGATTTTATCGGCACGCTTAAGGACGGACTTGATACTTTTGTGGGCGAGCGCGGTGTGATGCTCTCCGGCGGGCAGAAGCAGCGCGTTGCCATTGCGCGCGCGATTTTGAAACAGCCCCCCCTCGTAATTTTGGACGAGGCCACCAGCGCGCTTGACAATAAGTCTGAAGCCGTTGTCCAAAAAGCGCTTGAAAATCTGATGAAGAACCGCACCGTTTTTGTTATTGCGCACCGTCTTTCCACCGTGCAAAACGCAGACAGAATCATAGTCCTAAACGAAGGCAGAATAGTTGAAACGGGCACGCACGAACAGCTTATGTCCGAAGGCAACGGCGCTTACCGCGCGCTTTATAACGCGCAGTTTAAGGCTAAAAAGAAACGCGGCGCTGAAAGCGATGAAAAAACCGACGGCGAAAAAGGGGAGCAGAGCGATGAAAAATAAGCATAAACTTTTTTCCGACATGGCGGAACTGGTGTCAAAGCAATCCACGTGCTGCCGTCTTAACGTGGGCGCTGTTTTGGTTAAAGACAGCCGCGTCGTAAGCATAGGCTACAACGGCGTGGCCGCGGGACAAAAACATTGCGAGGATTATTTTAAGGAACTTTACGAAACAAAATTTGCCGATAAATATCCCTCCCTTGAAACTTTTTTAACAAGCAAAGAATTTTACGATATGCACGGGCAGTGGTCCAACGACAACGAACTCCACGCCGAGCAAAACGCCCTCTTGTTTGCCGCAAAAAGCGGCATTTGCACGGCGGGCGCACATCTTTACGTAACGCTTTCGCCCTGCGTGCACTGCGCAAAAGTGATAGCGGCCGCCGGCGTCAAAAAAGTTTATTTTAATGAACTTTACGACCGCTCTTGCGAAGGCGTAAATTTCTTAAATAAGATAGGCATAGAATGTCTTAAAGTAAGCGAAGCTGAGGATAAATAAGATTTTGCAGTTATAAATTTAGTAAAAAATTAAGAGGATAAAATTATGAAACCCAACACAAATACTGCGCAGGCAACCCCTTCTCAGGAAGGTATTATAGATTTGACGTTAAAGCATATTAAAACCCATAAAAAAGCCCTTTTGATAACGGGAGCGGCCGTTTTGCTTGCAGTCTGCGGTTTTTACGCGTATCAGTATCAGGTAAATAAAAAATATCAAGAGCAGTGGAGCAAATTATTTTTGGCCGAGCTGGATTTTGTATCCTCGGGCAACGGCTCTCTTTCCGCTATGGAAAATTATGCCAAACAATACGCCGCCACGCCCGCGGGCGCTTACGCCAACTTTGTTTTGGGCAATGCCTATTATCAGGCGCAGAAATATAGCGAGGCGCAAAACGCTTTTGAGCAAACCGTAAAATACGGCGCAAAAGAACTTGCGGATATGGCTTCAATATCCTTAATTGCCACGCAGATAGCCGCCCAGAAATATGACCAAGCTTTAAGCGGCGCGGAAACATTTATCGCCCAAAATCCGACGTATTATTCCATGGGGCAGGTGCATCAGTATAAAGCCTTGGCGCAGGAATTAAGCGGCAAAAAACAAGACGCCAAAGCCACATACCTGCAGATTAAGGAAAGTTATCCAGAAACTTATTATTCCGTCTTTGCCGAGATGCGCCTTAACGAACTCGGCTGAAAATAAATAACGTTTTTATGAAGAAGAATTATTTTATATGGGGCGCAAGCTGCCTTATTTTTTGCGCGTTTATAGCGGCGCTTTCCTATTGGCTTCCTTACGGCGGCGACGAGTTCTTATTTTATAATTCCGCCTTGAAAGAAACTTTTTTTAACGCCATAGATACTTTTTTGCATATATCCCCGCGCTTCGGAGCGGTTGCGGGCTGCTTTTTGCTTTATATGGGCAAATGGTCTTTTGTTCTGCTTAATCCTTTAGCGCAGCTGGGGATAGTTTTTTCGGTTTTTTATCTTGTCTTTCTGCGTCTGCCGGATTTCAAAACTTTACGCGATATCTGGGCTTTTTGCTTTATCCTTTTGGCCTCGGTATTTTTTGTTATTACGCCCGACCAAACCGTTTTTTGGATAGGCGGCGCGCTTAATTACAGCTGGACTTTTTTGCTGTTTCTCGTCTTTGCGGGCCAGCTTAGAAACTTGTGCGAAGGCAACTGCCTGCACGGCGGGCTTTGGGTTTGCGCCGCCGCGGCCGCCGCGGGGTTTTGTTTGGGGATTTCCAATGAAAATAATGCCCCGCTTTCCTTACTGCTTTTTGGCGGCGTCTGGCTTTTTTTGAAAACGCAGAAGCGCAAAGCCCCCGCCTGGTTTTTATACGCGTTTTTTGCGCTTTGCGTCGGTCTTGTTTTTATGTTTGCCTCCCCCGCGCTATATATGCGCCTGCGGCAAAATCAAGGGGAAGTTTCTCTATCTTTAGGCCAAATAATATTTTTTAATATTTATAAATTTGATTTATTTTTCAGGTCCGCCTTTTATCTGCCTTTTATACTGTTTTTTGCGTATATATTTTTCCTGCGGACGCGCTTTAAGGAAGTGTTAAGAAATAAGAATTTTGTTTTGGCGGTTTTAAGTTTCTGCTTTGCCGTCTGTGCGGCTTTGCCTTTTTTGATTTTGCCCTCTATTACCGCGCGCGTGTTTTATTCCGCTTCTTTGTTTACTTTGATTTCTTTTTTGTTTTTCCTGAATTATCTCGGCGAAGTTTACAGGAAAGATTTTTATAAAATTATTTTCTACGCGTTTTTTGCTTTTGTCGTTTTTAATCTGCCGATGTTTGTTTTCCCTTATTACCATCTGCACGAACAGGATCTAATGCGCTCCGAAATCGTGCGCCAGGCAAAAGAAAAGGGCTCAAAAGAAGTTTTCTTTCCGGTATATAAAGTTATTTATTCCCCCGTCAAAAATTACAGGATAAATTTCTATAATCCCCCATCGTTTCTGCAGGAAAATATTTTGAGGCATTATGGGTTGGAGCAGGATACTGTTCTTGTGCTGGAAGAGATTTCCCCCCGCCGTTGACTAGCGCAATTTGGTGTTAAAGGCAGATATGTCAGGCGCACATTTTTCCATTCTTTTGGTTGTGCGCCTAAGCGCACTCTTGGCAAATAAGCTAAGCAAGGAAAATTCCAAGCTTCGCATTTACAATTAAACAGAAGAGTTAAGACGCTGCGCTCCCTTCTTCGTTGGTACGTATCGCTCCGTAAAAATCAAAATTTCCTCCAAATCTGAAAAATCGCGACAGCTTGGCACAAACGAGCGTCTGACGGACGGCCTCGCGGCTTTGCCGCGCAAGACAAATTTCGCCATTTTTTGATTACAAAAATTTGTTGACAAAAGGATTATAAATATTTATAATCCTGGGAACAAAACAATAATATATAGACAGTAGTAAAACTAGTAAATATACTATACGGTATGAGTAACCCCGTTTATCGGGGTTAGAAAATAAAAAGTATGTTTAGGGGGCAATATGAAAAAGATATCCGTACCGATTGTTTTTGCGGTCTTGGGCTGCGTAACGCTGCTATGCGCTTGCACTCATATTCCGACGGATATAAAAAAGGCTTCGGCGCAGCAGGCTAAAGATCTTGCAGAGTTTGAAACAAAGCTTAAAGAACAGGATTTGGGCACGAAATGTTTTGAATCGCTGAAGGCGTCCTTGGACATGGAGGAAAAATTGGAAAAGGACGCAAAAGAAGTGCAGACCATGATAAACGAACACTTTTTGGATAATATGGAACTGGCCCTGACCTTAAAAGACAAGAAAGAAGCCGCAGAGGAGCAAGCAAAGGCCATAAGTCTTATGACTGAGCAGACTATAGCCCTGCAGACCATTTTGGTCAAAATGCGCGCATATACCGAGGAGGAAAGAAATAAATGTAAGAATGCGCTTGAAACTGTCCAGGAAATCGTGCACTCTTTTTCCGTTTCGCAGGCGGAACTTAATAAATTTATCCAAGCCGATGCCAGAACGCCTATGGAAGAATTCCTGCTTAATTTAATTGTCGGCACGTTTCTGGAGGGAAAAATTCAAGTGCTGACTTCGGATATGCAAAATAAAATGTTGGAGTTTTCTAAGGAAATGCAGGCCGTTATGGATACCACAAAACAAAAATAGGGGGGCGTCCTATGCAGGAACTTATAAGAGAATCACAAATGATGCTGAGGACTTATCAGTCGGACCATGGATGTTTAAAGAAAATGATTGACGGCGAAACTAATGAAAAAAAGAAAAGGGAATTAATCTCGGAGTACAGAAGAATCGGAAGCGAAATTGTTAACTTAAGAATGAAAATTATGGAGCTTGAACACAGCGCAAGAATGACAACTTTTGATCCAAACGGACTACGCCAGTTTGCCCGTTCCGTCGCGGCGCATACGATTGAAACCCAGAAGGCCATTAACAACTATACCGATTCCGTAAAAAGCGCTCAATGTTTAGCCTCGCGCATCTTTTCGGCGTGGAATCTTATTGCCAGTATTTTGGCTAAAATATAACGCAAAAAGTTAAGGCCGCCGCAGCGCGGCCTCTTTTGCGTAAATCTGCGTATACGGAAAATCCAAGTATGCGCGCGTTTCTTTTGTTGTGTGAAAACCTTGCGCGCGGTATAAAATTTTCATAAACTCTAATTATGTTATTATCAGGGGAAAAAGATGAAAAAAGGTTTTACTTTAATTGAATTGCTGGTCGTAGTCTTAATAATAGCCATACTGGCCGCTATTGCGCTACCGCAGTACAGAAAATCGGTTGAAAAAACCGTCATAGCCGAAGCCGTTGAAAACTTGCGCTCCATTGCGCAGGCAAACCAGCGTTATTATATGGCCGTAGGCGCTTATGCGGGCGCAAATGATATTGATTCTTTGGATATAACTATTCCGGGCGATATTTACAGCAGCGGCGGATATAACAGGAAAGAAACGAAATATTTTATTTATGCCCCCAACGGCACTACTACCCTGACGTGGCTTTCCGTCGCCCAGAGAAAACCTTATGGTCAGCGTTATTATTTAGCCATAAGAGCGGCCGATCCGACAAAAGTGGTATGTAACGCCTATGGCGATATAACCGCCGTTCAGCAAAAACTCTGCGATGAAATAAATGCAAAAGGCAGTCTATAATCCCGTCCGATTTTTTAATTTGTCTGCGGAGACAAGAAAGCAGCGCGGCGGCGATACCCAAAAAAATCTAATCAGGTATTAGCGCGAATAATAAAGCGTTAGTTTCTAATTTGTCTGCGGAGACAGAAAAAGTTCTTTTTCCAGGGCGGCAAAAAACGAGCTTGCTTTTTCTTCAAAATAAAAATCGCTTACCGCGCCCGTATAGGTTGAGGGCAGGGTATTTACTTCAATTATCGTCGCGGGCGGCGTTTTTTGCTTGGCGATAAGCGGCATGCTGCAGGCGGGCATAACCTCGCCCGAAGTGCCTATTACAAGCATAACGTCGCTCTGCGCGGCAAGTTCTAAAGAGGCGGAGTAGACCTGTGGATTTATCCCCTCGCCGTAAAAAACAAAATCGGGTTTTAACACCCCGCCGCACGAGCACTGCGGCAGGACCGCGCTTAAGTCAAAACTGTCAACGGAATACCTTTTTGCGCAGCGCGTGCATACTAAATAATTTATTGTGCCGTGGAACTCCTGCACGTTTTTGCTGCCCGCGCGCTGGTGCAAATAATCAATATTCTGCGTTATAACGCCTTTCAAAAAACCTTCTTTTTCCATACGCGCAAGGACTTGATGGGCTTTGTTGGGCGCGGCTTTGCCCATGGAGTTAAAAAATATCTTTTTCATCTCGTTCCACGACTTAAGCGGGTTGGCGTAAAAAAAGTCAATTTCAATAAATTTAGGATCGTATTTTTCCCAAAGGCCGCCTGCGCCGCGAAAGGGCGGTATGCCGCTTTCAACCGAAATGCCCGCCCCGCTGAATGCGGTTGCAAATTTTGCGTTTTTAATTATCCGCGCAACTTCTTTAACGTCGGTTTTTACATTGTTTTTCATAAAATTCCCGCGGCAAGCGGCAGATTTTTTAAGTCTAGACGGTAATAATATAAAGAAGATTTGTATCCCCGGCAACGCCCAGCGGTATGCCGGCTGTTATAACCACTTTCTTGCCCTTTTCTATGCCGTATTTTTGGGCGGCTTGACGCGCGTAATTTTCTATATCTTCAAACTTGTTAAGCTTATTTATAATCTGCGCGCTTACCCCCCAGACAAGCGACATTTTGCGCGCCGTATCAATACGCGGCGTAAGCGAAACTATATCGGCGCAGGGCCGCTGGCGCGCCGTGCGCAGCGTGGTGGTGCCGGTGTCGGTAAAATTTATTATGAGGTCGGCCGTTTCAAGCAGGTGGGCGGCCGCGTGCGCGCCTGCGGTAATGGCGTAGGAGGTGTCTTTTACGAAAGGCTCGCTTGAAGTTAACTGCATATTTTTGGCAAAAGAGGCGTCTTCTTCCACGGTGGCAATTATTCTGCTCATCGTGCGCAGGGACTCAAGCGGGTGTTTGCCGTTTGCCGTTTCGGCGGAAAGCATTACGGCGTCAACGCCTTCAAAGACGGCGTTTGCCACGTCGCTTGCCTCCGCGCGCGTCGGCGTGACGTTGTAAATCATAGACTCAAGCATCTGCGTTGCCACTATCACGGGTTTGCCCGCGCGGCGGCAGGCTGTTATTATCCCGCGTTGGATTATCGGCACGCGCTCGGGCGCGGTTTCAACGCCAAGGTCGCCCCTGGCGACCATAATTGCGTCGGAATACTCAATAATTTTATCCAGATGTTCAAGGGCCTGCGGTTTTTCTATTTTGGATATTATCCCCGTTTTTGTTTTAATAAGACTGCGCGCCAGCAAAATATCCTGCGGGTTTTGTACGAAGGATAAAGCAAACCAGTCAATGTCCAAATTAAGCTTGTTTACCTGTTCTATATAAGAGCGGTCGCGCTCCGTAAGGGCCGATATCGGCAAAGATACGTCGGGCACGTTTACGCCTTTATGATTTGAAAGTTCGCCGCCGTTTATAACGGTCGTTATGATTTTATCGGGGGAAACTTCCTCCACGCGCACGCGGATAAGCCCGTCGTTAAAAAGCAGGATATGCCCCTTTTGTACGGCGGAAAAAATTTCTTTATGCGGAAGCTGCACGCGCGTGCTGTCGCCGGCCTGCGCGTTTAAGTCCAAGGTAAAAATCTGCCCGTCTTTTAAGGTTACCGCGCCGTCCTTAAAGACGCCTACGCGCAGTTTTGGCCCCTGCAAGTCAAAGAAAACGCCCAAAGAGCCGCGATATTTATCTTCCACGGCGCGCGCCAGTTTTAGTTTGCGGGCATTTTCTTCCACGTCGGCGTGGCTTAAGTTAAAACGAAATACGTTTGCCCCCGCAAGGTACATTTGCTCAAGCAGGGTTTCCCTGCCTTCAAGGGAGCCTACGGTAGCTACTATTTTGCAGGCATTGCTTTTATTCATAAGTATAATAATAGCAAATTGAGAGGGGGCGCTCAAATGCCCTTTTGTCAAAAAAATACAAAAAAACTTGCAATTTGAGTATAAGAATTTCTAGAATTTGTAAAGCGGGCAACGGTTAGGTTTGCGATAAAACATACGCTTCTTTTTTAAGGGGGTTTTGTCTTTATGAGAGCATTTATTCTAGGACTTTTGGTTTTATGCCTGCTTGCGTTCGGGGGTTATTGGTATATTGTTAACCACACCCAAAACGGCGCGCAGGATATCAAAGAATTTATAGCGCCTTATGTCCTTGCCGTAAAAGAAGGGGACGGTGCCAAGAAATATAACAGGGGCGATGCCCAAAACGAGGCTTTTGTTTTTAACGACGCTTTATCGTCCAAATTATACAGCGTGGAGGGCAGTTCCTCTACTGCGGCTGCGGGCGCCCCGGCCGCCGACACGGAAGTGCTTTTGGACGGCGGAACTAAACCCGATTATGTAACAGTTTCAAATAAGAAGTTTTCGGCAAGAGCGTTAAGTGATAATGCAAAACTCATTGCCGCCGTGGTAACCGGCAAACTTGAGGAAGTGCAAAAAACACTTGGCGGCGGGGCAAAGGCGGATAATGTAAAAGACGGGGAAGAATCCTCCCTGTTTGCCGCAATTGAGGCAAACGATCCGTCCATAATAAGGCTGCTTTTGGAAAAAGGCGCCCCCGTAAACAGGAAAAATAAAGCGGGACAAATGCCGCTTAACGTCGCCGCGCAAAAGAAGTTTAAGAACAAAGGCGATGCTGAAAAATCAGATAGTATTTTGGGCATGCTGCTTGATTTCGGGGCCGATATCAACAGTAAAGATAAAGAAGGCATGACGCCCCTTATGCTGGCTTGCGTTAACGGACGTACGGACGGGCTAAAACTTTTGCTTTCCCGCGGCGCAGATAAAGACGCCTATGACGATAGGGCGCGTACCGCGCTTGATATGGCAAAAGAAATGAAATTGAGGAATTGCCAAAATTTGTTAAATAAATAAAAAACTTTTCAGCGGACTTTTAAGGCGGTTATTTCCTTAGATATTCTTAAGAAAAGGGAGAAATGTAAATTATGAAATTAAAAATAAGCCTTGCTTTACTTTGTTTTGTTTGTTTGTGTTCTTGCAATAGGCCGCCTAAAGTGTGTAAGAATATCTGCTCCGAGGGACAGCAGCAGCGGCCGCTGCCGGATTGCTCGTGTTTTACCCCTCCGCCGCCGCCCCTTGTTAAGGCCGACGAAGATTTGCAGCTTAAACTTTTCAAGGCTGCTTTTGACAACGATGCCGCTTTTATACAAGATCAGCTCAATAAAAATATAGACGTTAACAGCCCTATAGGAGTGGGGAAGGAAGCAAATTTCCTTTCTTTTCGGGCAGGGCTTACAAAATGTCCTCTTTTGTTTGATAATATCACTAAATACACAAACGATTTGACGTTGCTCTTTATATCCGTCTGCAGTTCAGGCAATGGAGTTTTTGACGTGCTGCTTAACGCAAGAGGTATTGACGTAAATATACCCACTTTTTCCATAACTCCGTATCGCGCGGCCCTCTTGAACGGGGATTCCTATAAAATAGGCGCGCTTTTGAAAAAGGGCGCTAAGCCTGATTTTACTTCCCCGGCAAACGATATGCGGCGTATGCTTAAAGCCAAAAATTACGACGCGGCAGCCGTTCTTATGAAATATGCGGAAGAAAACGGAATAAACGTAGGGGAGTCTTTCCCGACAATGGCTTCCGCCATTAAAGACGGGAACGAGAAGCTTATCACATTCTTAATTGACTTTGGCAAAATGAATCCCAGCGACGATAATTCCGAAACGGGACGGCCTTACCTCCTTGATATCGCCATGCTTGGCAGCCAGGATATTTTGAAAACATTTGTAAGCGCCGGCGCGCCCATTGACTCCAGGGATTCAAAAGGGCTCAACGCGGCTATGCTGGTGATACAAACGCAGGGGGAGAAAGGCGCTGCAATGGTAACTTTCCTTTTGCAGAACGGGCTTGATCCCAACTCTCAGGATACAAAGGGCAACTCCCTTCTTGTCTATGCCATAAATACGGGCAGCGTCCTGCTTGTGCAAAAAGTGCTAGAGAACGGCGCCGACGTAAATTTAAGCAATGCAAAAGGCAGAACGCCCCTTTTTACCGCGGCTGAAAGCAATAATATTGAAATTGTAAGACTGCTTTTAGAGTATGGCGCAAATCCTAAAACTAAAGATAAAAACGGCGTAACGCCGGCCCTTGCCGCAGTGCAGCTGGGCGATATGGAAATTTACGATTTGCTTGAAGCGCAGAAAAGATAACGCCGCTTTGCTTTTGCGTTTGTCTGCTTCTTGGAGATGCCTCTTCGGATATTGACCGGGGGTTGTAAAAACTGTTAAAATCTAAGTAAATTATAACGGGGTGCTTTATGAAAATCAGAAAATTTATGCTGTTGCCGTCTGTTTTAGCTGTTTTGACGGCAGGCTTGCTTGCCGGCTGCGGCTCTGGCAAAGAAAAAAACGGCCTTCCCGCAGGGACTTCAAAAGTGCCTCTTGTTGAAACCGCCTATGTTGAGGATATGCTGGACAATTTGCTGCTTATAAAAATGTTTCTGGAAAATTATCAGCTGAATAAAGGTTCTTTTCCGGAGAATCTTAAACCGCTTAACTATCCCGGACTTCAGCTTTTTTCCACAGGAGGGAGCAAAGATACCGTCATAGGCTCTCTGCCGGAAAAATATTACCGCGTAAGATATGAGCCGACCTCTTTTGGCAATGAAAACTTTCCCCTTATATATATAACCTATACGCCTGATAATAAAATGTCCTCCGCGGAAAAATACGCGGCCCTGCAGTACGCTAAAGGGGAATTTTCCTGCGTTGCCGGCGTTGACTCTCCCAACGCTAACGCCGCTTGCTTGCGCTTCAAATCCGCCGCCGATAAAACAAACCCGCTTAAAAATTTTTACGGCTTAGGCAAATATGTAGAAAATAAAAATACGGAGCCCCTTACATGGAAACTGCAAGAACTTTTGCAGGAGGCCGCCAAAAAAGACACTAAAACTGCTCAAAAAGTAAGCGGCGGCATAAAAGTTTCCGGCGGCATAAAAAGCTCTGACAAAAATAAGTAATTAGCATGTAATTTTATAAAAAAGAAAGTCTGCCTTTAATAAGGCAGGCTTTCTTTTTTTTACGCCCGCGCTCGCAAAACTCCGCGCGGGGCGGCGTTCGGCCGCTGCGGGGCGGCGGCGGTTTGCGGCGCGCTAGAAATAAACCGCCGCGCCGACTGCGATAAAATCTTTTCCCGCAAGAAGGACAAGAGAAACGTTTTTAAGCGGCAGGATATCGTCTAACCTGCGGTCGGCTGCGGCGGCGGGGCCGTTCTTGAAAGCAAACGCCGCCCCGGCCCCAAAACGCTTAAAATAAAATATTCTTGCTCCTACAAAAAAATCCCCCCCGCCTTTTGCGTAGAGCGCGCCGCCAAAAGGTCTTAAAGTGAAACCTTTATCGGTTAAATTTATTTTAACGTCGTCTTGCTCTGTTTGCAGGATTTCGGCGCGGCCCTCCTCGGGCAGAAAATAAGATTGCGTTGTTACCGTCCCTAAATCTGCGTTTTGCGCTTTTGTTGTCTGGCTTTCCTCCTCGGAGGGAGGTGGGTTTTCCGCTCCCGAAGCGCTTTTTGCTCCGCTGTTTGCCCGCGCCGCGCTTTGCGCCGCGGCGCGGTATTTGTAAATTATCTTATTGCCGCTTATGGTGATTTTACGTTTTAGGCCCTCCTCCAAAGAAGCGTTTTGGGAGGAGAGGTTTTCCAGTCGGCGTTCCTTTATTTTAAGCGTAATAAAAAGATAAAGGCAAAGCCCGCAGATAACTATTATAATTATATTTTTAATCTTGGATATCATATTTTTGCGTCCTTGTCGGAAAGTAGTTTTTTGCCGCCATTTATTTCAAAACTCTGTCCGCATTTTGACAAAGGGCGAAACGGCGCGCCCAGAGAAATATGCAGCCAGCCTTCTTCCAAAATAAGCTGGCCGTAATGCAAAAATTTATTTTGCCTCAGGACTTCATAGGCTTCTTTTAGGGAAGTTCGCGCGTTTGAGCCAAGGCAGCATAGCGGGATAAAATCCGCCGCCTGCCCGAGCAGATGCTGCGATGTCTTTGCTCCGCCTGCGCTTTCATTGTGCGCGGGGCATCTTAAAGCGCAGGTAACGACAAGCGGGCAGGCCAGGGCAAAACGCGCGGGCTCAAGCAGGTAATTTGCGAGCACCGAGAGAGGCAAAATAAATTTTTGCGCGAGCGCGCGGTTTTGTTTTTGATATAGGAGGTTTGTTGAGCGGGTAAGTTCGCCCAGGGTAAAATTTGGGGATAAAAGAGTATCTTTCATAACAGGAAATATTGTGGCTTTTTAAGGCGGCTCTTTGAGTTTTTTTGCTTTGCGCTTTTGCGGCGCGCAAATTGCATATTTTGCGGTTTTACGTCGGAGGACTACTTGTTTATTATAGCAAAAAAGCCGTTGTATTTGCAAATTATTTATATAATAAAATGATAAAATGCTAAAATATAAGCCACAGAGTATTATAAGTTAAGCGAGGTTTTTATGCAGCCCAGAGAAGATAACGCAGAGATAAGCCGAGAAGTCAAAGACGCCGTTGCGGTTTTAAAGCGCGGCTGTATTGATTTGGTCAGCGAAGAAGAGCTTGCAAAAAAACTTGCAAGCGGCAAAAAACTGCGCATTAAACTGGGCGCGGACCCTACCAGCGCGGACCTGCATTTGGGGCACAGCGTAGTCTTAAACAAACTGCGCGCATTCCAGGATTTGGGGCATACCGCCGTTTTGGTTATCGGCGATTTTACCGCAAGCGTGGGAGATCCTTCCGGCCGCGATTCTACGCGTCCCGTTTTGGCGCGCGAGCAGATTATGCAAAACGCCATAACTTATACCGAGCAGGTTTTCAAAATCCTTGACAGCGAAAAAACTGAGGTCCGCTTCAACAGCGAGTGGCTGGATAAATTTATTTCGTCCAAAGAAATTTTGGGCACTTTAAGTAAAGTAACCGTTTCGCAGGTTTTGGAAAGGGACGATTTTAAGAAAAGAATTAAAGAAGGCAGCCCCATATCCCTGCTTGAGGTTATGTACAGCTTGTTTCAAGGGCAGGACTCCGTCGCCTTAAAAGCCGACGTTGAGCTGGGCGGCACAGACCAGATTTTTAATTTACTCGTCGGCAGGCAGCTGCAAAAAAATAACGGACAGGAGCCGCAGGTTGTTATGACTTTACCCCTTTTGGTGGGTACCGACGGGGCTAAAAAAATGTCAAAATCCTACGGCAATTACATCGGCCTTAACGACGCGCCGACGGATATGTTTGGCAAAGTAATGTCAATTTCAGACGAAGCTATGCTGCAATACTACGAACTTCTTACCTTAGAGGATTTGGACGCCATTAGGCAAAAACACCCTATGGAAGCTAAAAAAGAATTAGCCTCGCTTATGGTGCGCAAATTTTGGGGGGACGCCGCCGCAAAAAGCGCGCGTGAAGATTTTGAAAACGTATTTTCAAAGAAGGAGCTTCCTCAGCAAATAGAGGAAGTAACCCCCGCGCCCGACGACAACTACAGTTCTCTTCTTGTTAATCTGGGAGTTGCCAAAAGCAAAAACGAGGCGCGCCGCCTTATTATGCAGGGCGCCGTCAAAATTGACGGCGTTAAACTGGAAAACGACGGCCCCGTGGTTATCTCGGCCGAAGTTCCCGCCGTAATGCAAATAGGCAAAAGACATTTTTTCAAATTGAAAAAACAATAAAACCCGATGAGAAAACTTATTATCGTTCTGATAATTTTATGCCTTTGCATCGTTCCCTTTGGCATATACCGCCACTTTAATAATAAAGGCGAAGCGGTGCAGGTTGAAATACCCCAAGGCCTGCCCGCCGGCAAAATTGCCGACCTGCTTAAAGAAAAAAACATAATTGAAAGCACTTTATGGTTTAAGATATGCCTTAAATTCAGCGGCGCCGCCCCTCTTCTGAGAAGCGGCGTTTTTAATCTTAATAAAAACACCTCCTCCTGCGAGGTTATCTGGCGTTTGACTACCGATTCGGGCGCAGAATTGCAAAAAGTCGTCATACTTGAAGGCTGGCGCAGCGAGGAGATTGCCGAAGAGCTGCTTAAAAATAGAGTAATAGAAGATTTAACTTCCTTTGTCCAAACTGTCCAGCAGGAAGAGGCGGAAGGCTATCTTTTCCCGTCCACTTATTTGTTCAGGAAAAACACTTCCCCCAAAGAAATAATTAAGGTTATGACAGACGAGTACCGCAAACAAGTTTCCCCACTTATTTCTCAAGCCGCCCCCTCTTTAAGCGAGCGGGAGATTTTGACGCTTGCCTCAATTGTGGAGCGCGAAGCTATTTTTGACGACGAACGCCCTAAAATTGCCGCCGTTTATCTAAACCGCCTTAAGATAGGCAAACGCCTTGAGGCCGATCCCACCGTCCAGTACGCCCTCGGTTTTAACGTGCCCGAAAACAGGCATTGGAAGAAGAATCTTACCCTCCAGGACTTGCGCTGCGATTCCCCTTTTAACACTTATCGCAACGCCGGTCTGCCGCCTGCGCCTATTGCAAATCCCAGCCTGAGTTCCATTAAAGCCGTTTTGAACCCCCAGCCCGATTTCCCCGCGCTTTATTTTGTGGCCGATAATACGGGGAGGCATGTATTTAGCAGGACGTATGATCAGCATATTAAGAATATACGCGCCGTCCGCTCAAAGTAATTGACCAACGACGGTTTGGTGTTAACGACAGATGGGGACAGCGCACAATTTTCCATTCTTTTGGTTGTGCGCTTGGGCGCACCCTTGGTAAATAAGCTAAGATTGGCAAATGCCAAGCTTCGCATTTACAATTAAACAGAAGAATTAAGAGGCTTTGCTCCCTTCTTCGTTGGTACGCGTCGCTCATAAGAAAACGAAAAAATCATCGCAAATCTGAAAAATCGCACAGGTAACATAAATAGGCGCTTGACGAACGGACAGCGCTCCTGCGTCGCGCAATGCAAATTTACCCAGATATGGAAAATTGTGCGCCCGACATATCTTCCGTTAACACAAAATGCTGTTGTCGTGTTTCTGCTGTTAAACTGGAAAAGCGAAGCTTGGACGTTGCGGACATTAGCTTATTTGCGTATGGCGTGCAGTTGGCACGCGGGCCAAAAGAATGCGCTCAAGCGCACAGCCAAAAAATATTGCCATAAATTGCTACAATGTATCTATGCTTCTTCCCAGAATAATAACCGCGCTGGCGGGTATCCCGCTGGTCATTGCCGCAATCCATTACGGCGGCGTTTTCTTTATGGCGTTTGTTGCCGCCGTCATCATACTTTGTCTTTACGAGTATGGTCTGATTTTACTGACCGCAAAAAAACCCGTCAGCAGGAGCGGCCTGATAATATTTGGCGCGCTGATAACCTTGGGCGCGCTTGCCGCGCCTTTATCGGCTTCCTCCTCGGCCGACTGCGGGCTTTGCAACGTAAGCGGGTTTTTTATAGCGCTTACCTTATGCGGCATTTTCTTCCTTGAGATGGCTTTGCCAAACCGCTCCATAGAGCGCGTGGCCAATACTCTTTTGGGCGTAATTTTAATACCGTGGGCTCTGGCGCACCTTATAAATATCCGTCTGCTGGGCCCTTACGGGGAATACTTCGTTTACATAATGTTCATTACCGTTTGGACTTCCGATACGGCGGCGTACTTCGTCGGCAGGTTTCTGGGCAGAACAGCCCTTAACAAACAGGTCAGCCCTAAGAAAACGTGGGAGGGCGCAATAGGCGGCGTTATCTTCGGCACGGGGGCGGCGTTGCTCTGCTGGGATTTATTTTTCCCGTGGTACATTACCTTTACGCAGGCTTTGATTTTAGGCGTTTTGATAAGCGTTATCGGCATTGTTTCGGATTTGGCGGAATCTCTTATAAAAAGAAGTTCGGGGGTCAAAGACTCCTCCAATATTCTTCCTGGGCACGGCGGCGTTTTGGACAGGTTTGATTCCTTGCTGCTTAGCGCGCCCGTAATTTATTATGTGCTTTTGCTTATGATAAAGTGATATGAAAAATATTGTTATACTGGGTTCCACCGGTTCCATAGGCGTATCCGCGCTTGACGTTATAGCGGGGCTCGGCGCAGATTACCGCGTTTTAGCTTTAAGCGCAAATAAAAATACGGAGCTTTTTTTAGCCCAGGTAAAAACATTTCGTCCGCAGATAGCAGTCGTCACCGACGCGGAAAGTTTTGAAAAAGTAAAAGGCAAAATTCCCCCTCACACAAAGCTGCTTGGGCCCGGCATAGAGCCGCTTATATTTCTTTCTATTTTGCCAGAGGCCGATTTAATTATCAACGGCCTTGTCGGAGCGGTGGGTTTTGTGCCGCTTATAAGCGCAATTAAGGCGGGCAAGACTATTGCCCTTGCAAATAAAGAGCCTATTGTTATGGCCGGCCGCGCAATTATGGACGAATGCCGCCGCTGGAACGCAACCATAATACCCGTTGACTCGGAGCCTTCTGCCGTCTTCCAGTCCCTTGAAAACGCAGACAGTAAATCCTACTTCAAAGCCGCGCGCGAAATTGAGCGCGTTTTGCTTACCGCAAGCGGTGGCCCGTTTCTTAAACACAAAGGTTCTTTAGACGGCGTTACGCCGCAGCAGGCGCTTGCGCACCCGCGCTGGCGCATGGGTAAAAAGATTACGGTAGACTCCGCCACTTTGATGAACAAAGGCTTTGAAACTATTGAGATAATGCACCTCTTTAATATCCCCCTGGAGAAGATAAAAATAGTTATACATCCGCAGTCCATAGTGCACTCCGCCGTGGAATATCACGACGGCAGCATTTTGGCCCAGCTCTCAAATCCGGATATGCGCCTGCCGATACAATATGCTATTACTTATCCCCAAAGGCTGCCTTCGCCGGTAAAGCATCTTTCCATAGAGGAAATGTCAAAATTGGAATTTAGCGAGCCGGCTTTGGATAAAATGCCCTGCCTGCGCCTTGCTCTTGACGCCGCAAAACGCGGCGGCGCTTATCCTGCCGTTTTAAGCGCGGCAGACGAAGTGGCCGTAAACGCTTTCTTAGACGGTAAAATTACTTTTACCCAAATCCCCAAACTGATAAGCGCGGTAATTGACCAGCACAAGGGCGATGAAAAACCCCTATCCCTAACTTCCGCCGCGCAGGCCAATAATTGGGGCAAAGAAAAGGCCGAAAGCCTGCTTGTTTCCAAAAAGTTTTAGCAGACGTTTCAGCCTTTTTTTATTGTTTCAAATGGTTACTTTATAAAGCTTTTGGGCGTAAATGCAAACGGCAGGAAGTCCCTTAGCTTTTTTTCCGTAAGACGCTCCACCTTGCCTTCCATAAAATCGGCTATATAAACGGGCATATCAAGCGGCGCAAATTCCGCCATGACCTGAAGGCACGCCCCGCAGGGGGAGTTTAGCTGCCTTATGCTTGTGGGCTGGCTTGCCAGAACAAGCATTTTAATTGATTTTTCCCCGTTTGAAATTGCGGAGAAAATGGCGTTTCGCTCCGCGCAGACGGTAAGCCCGAAAGAAGCGTTTTCAATATTTGTGCCCCGGTATATTTTGCCGCTTTCCCCTACGACGACAGCCCCCACTTTATATTTGGAATACGGGCTGTAAGAATTTTGCATCACCTTCTTCGCTTGGTTTATAAGTTTGTTAATAAACTTTATATGCTTTGAGTTTGTCATAATCCTCCCAGCAGCGTGTCTTAAGATTATAGCATTAAATTACGAGAGTAAATCAATAAAACGCAGCGCCTTTGCGGCGAACTCTTTTGTGTCAAAACCGTCAATTCCCCTGCCGTCGGCTGAAAATATTTTTGATATTACGGCCGCGGCGCGCCCGTCTTTAAGCGGGGCAAAAACAGGCTGATACAGGGAATTTGCGTAGGCCGCTACGGCGTAACTGCCAAAAGCGCCCGCCAGATGGATGGCGGCGCTGTCTGCGCATAAAACTAAATCGGCGCTTTTTACCAAAGCAAAAAACCCTCCTGTTTTTAATGACGGTGCAAGCCTTAGCGGCAAATGTTCCGCCTGTAACTCTTTAAAATACGGCGCGGCTTTGGAGGCGTTAAGCAAAATAAAATCAAGTTTTGCTCCGTTTGCTTTTTGCAGGCTTTTGCATATCTCGGCCAAATCTTTGGCGCTTATTTTACGGTCGGACCCGCGAGGGGCAAGCAAAACCTTTATTTTATTTTGCTTCCATAAGACCTGGGCAAATTTATCGTCCTCAGGCGTTGTTTGTATGAAGTAGCGCGGTTCTTCTTTAGGCAAAAAATCTTTAAGCGGGGTTAAAGATAAATAGGCGTTTAGATGCGCCCCGGCAATGTTTGGGCAATAGAGGTCATAATTTTTTACATTGTCTGGCGTATAGTATTTCTTTTCGTCTTTTTGGAAAGAAATTATAAACTGCGGGCTTAAAATATAATCAAGGATAATATTTTTGGTGGTAAAATTAGGACGGTAATCCAAAAACAGCTGCCATTTTTTGCGCTGCTTAAGCCAATTTGCTAATATATGCTTATGAGAACAAATGAACAGTTATTACAAATAAAAGAACTAGAATTTATTGCTCTAAAACCAATCACTAAAAATATAGCCCTGCTTACAAAATACAGAAAAGCTATAAAAACTATAATAAAGCATCCTTTTCTTTTTTTATCCCTGTTAAATTCAATAAGGGCTAAAGATAAAATTGCAATTGCTTTTGAAGCGGGTGGAGGTATAGGTGATATCATTCGCGCAAGTGCGATAATACACCGTTTTTCTACACTTTATCCTCAAGTTTGTTTTGATGTTTTTATCAATAATACCGAAACTGGAGAATTTGTTTTTGGAGAGAGTAAAAATGTTCGGGCGATATATCCTGAACATATGCTTACATTGTTCGTAAGACGTTATGATATTGTTTATAAAATATTGCAGATAGCGCAGCCTATTTTTAAGACTGTTAATCCCATTACAGATAAATTATCGCGTGTTAGGACAAAGGTAAAAAAAATTATTGATTTATACTCGGCCTGCTCAGAAAAATCCTTTTATACTATTGCCAATAAAGCTGTAGAAGAGGGTTTGTCTTTTATGGATATTTTAGGTCTTACGGCGGGGCTGGAAGATTTAAGTTCTCAAAAAATAAGCCTGAGTATGAAAGGGGAAAACCCTTTTACTGGGAAAAGATATATAACCGTTTCAAATGGCAGAGATCCGCGTGCCGGAGATATTATTTCAACTAAATGCTGGCCTAATGAATATTGGGAAAGTTTGCTTAAAAAAATTAAAGATAGATTCCCTAATTTTTTAATTATACAAGTTGGAACAAGTAATACCTGCAAATTAAAAAATGCGGATTATTCTTTACTTGGAGAAACGACTTTACAGGGGGTTGCCGCCATACTTGGAGGAGCTATGCTTCATATTGATTGCGATTGCGGGCTTGTTCATATAGCACATGTGTTAGGCATCCCCTCTGTTGTTCTTTTCGGTCCGAGTAATGCGGATTATGTCGGCTATAAGGACAATATTAATATATCTGCTCCTTTTTGTGGTAATTGTTGGCATTTAAAGCAAAATTGGGATATTTGCTGTCCTCTTGGATACGGAAAAGCTAAATGTATGTATAGTATAACTCCGGATTTAGTTTTTGATTTTATAAACAAATTTATTGCTGGTTAGATTGCTTTGTTTCATCTTCTAATTGTTTTATGTAAGTTTTTTTCCTTTTGTAATATCTCGGATATTTTACTATATACAATATGTGCAACAATATTATGGCGAGTATAAATCTAATCTTTTGCCAGAAAGTCAAAGAAGCCAGGGGGCTCATATAATTAGACAAATAATTTTCGTGCTCTATAATATTTTTTTTATAGTCCTCTAGCACAGCAAGAAAAAAAGATTTTCTGCCTATTTCAAAATGTTCGCAAGCTTGCGCACGTAATTTCTTGTTATCTATTAAGGATAAAGAGTTCAAATAGCCAGTTTCAAATGTTTGTAAACGATAAGGTCTTGCCAATTTTATAGTTTTTCTATGAAAGGATATCTTTTCATTATTATGATTCTTCCCGGAGATCACTATGTTTTTGCCACATGTAAATATATTTCCGTTTTTGTTAATTACAGCTGACACTGCCGCCAAATGAGGGAACCAGTTTGAAGTGTTATAGTATGTATTTATAAGTACTTCTGATGTAATGTTAATACTCTTGTGAATCGCGGCAGGCAAAAAAGTGAGAAGCCGAATCATTTTGGAAAAACTCATATGTCCTTTTACTATTTCTGTGTTTACTATTATTAAATCATAATCTTCTCTTAGGGCGTTTTCCACTTCGTCCCAGGCCGAAAAGTCGTAAGCGTCATCGTCGGCAAGAACCCAGAAATATTTTTTTTGCGCTATTTCAAACGCGCGCGCTATGTTGGCGTTGCCGCCGATATTTTTTGCGTGCCTTATGTGTTTTATATTTGGGAATTTGGCGGCGTATTCTTCTATAAGTTCGCCGGTGCCGTCTGTGGAGCAATTGTCAAGCACGGTTACAGACAGTTCCCTTACGGGCGATTTTGTGTCAAGGATACTATCTAAAGTCTTTTTCAAAAAAGGCTTTCTGTTGTAGGTAATTAAAATTATCTCAAGCGTATCTTTTATGCCGCAAGCGCGGACATCTTTTGTATCGGAAGTCATTTTATTTCCCCTAGGTTGCGTAATTTACGCGTTTTGCCCAATCCACTTAAGCATTTGGCTGACGCCCGCTTCTTTGCTTACTTCGGGCTGCCAGTTAAAAAATGCTTTCGCGCGCGAAATATCGGCGACAAATATTTTTTGGTCGCTTTCCCGCGGCGGCAGCTTTGTGAAGTTTAGCTTTACGTTTAATTCTTTTTCCAACAGGGCAAAAAGTTCCAAAAGGGAAAGACTGTTTTGCATTCCCCCGCCGATGTTAAAGGCTTTGCCTCGCGCGTTTTCAATATATTTCGGCGCGTCAAGATAGAGGCGCACCATATCCCGCGCGTGCAGCACGTCGCGCACCTGCTTGCCGTTGCCCGATATCGTAAAAGTATGTTTTGGGTTCTTTTTTGTTTCCAGCGCCTGCTGGCAAAACCACGATATCCACCCCTGGTCAAACGTGCCAAACTGCCGCGCGCCGTACATTGAAGAGTGCCTGAAAACAATCGTTCTTAGGCCGAAGATGCGCGCGTAGTCAAGCATATACTGGTCCGCCGCGCCCTTTGAGCAGCCGTAGGGAGAATGAAAATCCAAGGTAATGCTTTCGTCAAAGCCGTCGGGTTTTTGCGGGCAGAGGCAGCGGGTTTCATTTTCCGTATAAGTAAAATTTTCAAGATCGCCGTAGACTTTGTTGGTGGAGGAATAAATTATAACGGGGTTTATTTTTGCCTCGCGCGCCGCTTCAAGCAGATTAAAAGAACCCAGGGCGTTTGTTTCAAAATCCTTGCGCGGATTTTGTATGGAGGTGGTCATGGCCACCTGGCCCGCAAAATGATAAATCACGTCGGGCTTAAAACTTCTTAGCGCGCAGCTTAGGGTGTTGTAAAAGGAGGTGTCGGCCTGCAGAAACTCAAAGTTACCCTGCTCTTTAAGCCATTTTAGATTTTTATCGCCGCCGACGCGCGATAAGTTGTCGTATATAAAAAGTTCTTCCCCTTTTTTTAATACTTCGCTTGCTAGGTTAGAGCCTAAAAAACCGCAGCCGCCCGTTATAAGATATTTCATTTTAAGAAACCCTCTTCTTTGATTATTTTCTTTACGCCCTGTTCTATAAAAACTTTCGGACTCCAGCCCAGCGAGCGCAGGGCGGAAGTGTCTATATTGTAGGAAAGCATTTCGTTCTCGCGATAGGGCACCGCGCCGAAATTAAGTTTTATTTTGCTTTCGGTTTCCTTTTTAATAAGCTCCGCAAGATCTTTTATGCTGATGCGCCTGTCTGTCGCCGTTTCAAAGTTGTTGAATTTGTCAAAAGGTATTTTGTCAAGATTTTCCAAAATGCACAAATAGGCCGAAATAACGTCGTCAATATAGATAAAATCGCGCGTTTGGGAGCCTTCGGTCAATTTGATTTCTTTTGCCCCCTTTCTTATTTGTTCAAATATGAAGGCTACAAATTTTATGGGTTTGTCAAAGGGGCCGTAAAAGTGATCCAGCCGCAAATTTACCGCCTGTATTTTAGAGGCGTAAAATTTAAGCCACTGCGCAAACTGCGCCTTTGTAAGCGCGTAAGGGTTTAACTGCGCGGATAAAATAGTATCGGTGTTTATAAAAGTTTTTACGCCGTATTTGACGGCGTTTTGCAAAACTTCCAGCGGGAAAAGCAAATTTACTTTTGCTATCTGGCATGGTGTTTCCCCCAGCCTGCCGTAAAGGGCGGCAAGGTGGATTACGACGTCAATTTTATTTTCTTTGAAAACTTTTTCAAGCGGGGTCTTATCCAAATAATAAACGCGCGCCTGCTTTGCAAAGCGTTTGTCAAACTTAAAAATATCGGTTTTGCACGGCGTGAGGGCAATTATATTAAAGCCTTTTTCAAACAAACTCGCGCAAAGCCTTGTGCCAAGGTATCCGCTTGCGCCGGTTATCAGGATAGTTTTATTTTTCACTTTTTGTCCTCCGCAAAAATGCGCGCCTTTGCTGTTTTATTAAAAGTTTATTCTTTCTTTCTCAACTACCAGCGGGCGTTTTAACATTTGCGTCAAGACCGCGCCCAAATATTCGCCCAAAATGCCTATAAAGAACAGCTGCATTGACGAGAAAAATAAAACCGCAATCAAAATAGGCGCCGTGCCCATGGGGAATCTGTTCCAAAAAATTAATTTCAAAATAAGATAAGTTACCGCCATAACAAAACTCGCCGCCGACAGAACAAAACCGAAAAACACCGCCATGCGCATAGGCACTTTGCTGTGATTTGTAAAACCAAGCATTGCGTTATCGTAAAGCGTATAGAAATTGTTTTTGGTAAGGCCGCGTTTTCTCAGCGGCTGCTCAAACTCCACATAAGTTTTGCCGTAGCCAAGTTCGCAGATTAAACCTCTGAGATACGGGTAGGGATCGTCAATTTTGCGCACCGCTTCTATAACTTCCTTATCGTAGAGGCCAAAGCCCGTGCAATTTTCAATAAGCGGCGCGCCGCTGTCGTTTAATTTATTTAGCAGCCAGTAATACAGACGGCGGACGGCAAAAAACAACGGGCTTTCTTTGCTTCTGACTTTTTTGCCGAGAACGATTTTATAGCCCTCCTCCCAGCCTTTTATAAACTGAGGGATTAAAGCGGGCGGGTCCTGCAAGTCGGAAGCCAGATAAATAATAGCGTCTCCTTTGCATTGCAAAATGCCGTAATAGGGGCTTCTTATATGGCCGAAGTTGCGCGTGTTTTCTATAACCTTAAAGCGTTTGTCTTTGGATGCGATTTCTTTTAGTTTTGCAAAAGTGCCGTCGGCGGAGCTGTTGTCAATTACGATTTGCTCCCAGTCGTATTTATCCCCAAAAGCTTCCATTTGTTTTTTGACCTGTTTGTAAAGTTCCTCAACATTTTCTTCCTCGTTGAAAGCGCTGGAAATTACCGATATAAGTTTTTTCATATTTTCACCTTTCTTTCAAAGACGTATTTTTTGTTCAAAATAAAGCTCAAAAGCGCAAGAGGAAACAGTAAAATAAATCCCGATATATAGCGGTTTTCAAGCCCGCATTTTGCAAAGCTTATAAGCCCTATGACATTGCTTACGTAAACTATGCTGTAGACGGCAAAAAAGCGGAAAATAAGCCGCCAGTTGTTATTTTTGAAAACAAGGTTGCCGTATGTAACGAAATTAAAGAGCACGTTTATTATAGTGCTGAAAAGCGGCGCAAGAACATCGTTAAAACCAAGCCAGATGAAAAAAGAAAAAACGCCGTAGCCAAATAAAGTGTTAAGCCCGCCGACAAATAGAAACTTTACAAATTGCACTCGCGCGGGCGTCCTCATAAACGGGGGAAGCATTTCAGTTAAGCACATTTTGGTCAAATTCCTCCCTGTCTAAAAAAGGATACATATCTTCCAAAGAAGGGCTTATCATAGCGCCGCCTGGCAGTTTTTTTGCCGAAAGCTTTGGCGCAAAAATATAATCTTTCTCAAGCATAACCTCGCAGACTACAGGGCCTTTTATCGCCAGTATTTTTCTGATTTGCCCGTCTAAATTTTTATTTGTTTTTATCTGCTCTGCGCGCAGGCCAAAAGCGCGCGCAACCGCCGTAAAATCGGGCAGGCATACGCCGCTTTTTGCGTCGCAGGCCGTAAGGCGGCCGTTAAAAAAGTTGCGCTGCGTCTGGATTATGGAAATATACCCGCCGTTATTTAAGATGAAAATCTTTATCGGCAAATTATAATTTTTAACGGTTTGCAGTTCTTGTATATTCATCATCAGAGAGCCGTCGCCCTCAAGACAAATAACGTCTTTGCCGTCGTTTGCCAGGCACGCGCCTATGGCCGCGGGCAGGCCGTAGCCCATGGAAGCGTCGCCGCTGTTATGGAACATCCTTTGCCCTTTTTTTACTTCCCCCGCCTGAAATAAAGTAACGCACGCGCTGGCGTTGCTTGCCACAACCACCGCATTTTTATCCAGCAGGCGCGTAAGCGCGTTTGTAAAATAGTAACAGTTTACAGGCGCGTTTGGCTTTATGTCAAACTCCCGAAGGGACGGATATTTTTTTACAAGGGTTTTGCAATGGGCCGTCCAATCTTTCTTATTTAAGTTTACCGCTAAAGGCAAAAGCGCTTTAAGAAAATGTTTTAAGTCCGCACAGACGGCGATATCGGGCTTTACGGTGGGTTTTTTAAGTTCGGCCTCGTCAATATCAACGATTATTTTTTTTGCTTTTTTTGCAAAATTTTCCCAATTATAACTTACCTGCCGTATATTATTGCGCGTGCCCAAAAATAAAATAACGTCAGCGTTTTGCAGGGTAAAATTGCCCGCTCTTTGGCCTACGGTGCCTATTCTGCCGCAATAAAAAGGATTGTCATTTGGAATTATGTCAAAACCGTTAAAGGTTGTTACGACGGGTATTTGCAGTTTGTTTACAATCTCGTAAAATTCTTTTTGCGCGTCCGCAAGGCGTATTGCGTGGCCCGCAACGATAAGCGGCCGCTTTGCCGTTTTAAGCATTTTAAGCGTTTGGTTTATCT
>JAEWSL010000015.1 GCA_023398295.1 Elusimicrobiota bacterium
AGTAAGAAGCGCGGACGTGTTTGAAGAGCTTGAGAAAGCATTAAACTATGCTTTCCGCGATAAAAAACTTTTGAGGGAAGCACTCACTCACAAATCTTGCGGGGAAGGACGCCATGCGCTTAAAGACAACGAACGCCTTGAATTTTTGGGCGACAGCATACTGGGCGCGGTAGTGGCGGAGTACCTTTACAAACTGCTTGATGAAAAAGAGGAGGGAGTGCTTTCCAAAATAAAAGCCAATTTGGTATCGCGGCACAATTTGTATTTTTGGGCTCAGGATCTTAACCTCGGCAAATTTATTTTGCTGGGCCAGGGCGAAGAGCACAGCGGCGGCAGAACCCGCCCTAGCATACTTTCAAACGCTGTAGAAGCAGTTTTGGGCGCGCTTTACTTAGACGGCGGGTTTGAACAGACGGAAAAAGTAGTCTTAAAATGGCTTGAAACCCAGAAAATACAACCCGACGACCAGGATTATAAAAGCGCCCTGCAGGAACATTTGCAGAAAAAGGGCTGCGCCGTGCCCGATTACGAAGTTATTTCAACCGTAGGGCCGGAGCATAATAAAATCTTTACCGTGCGGGTAAGCCTGCTGGGCAAAGAATTAGGCGAAGGCAAAGGCAAGAATAAAAAATCGGCCGAGCAGCAGGCCGCAAAAAACGCTTTGGATTTTTATAAGAAAAAATAAAACGCGCGGCAAGATAAAGCGGACGAGATTGTAAAAACACGGAAAACTCAAAAGCGTAAAACGCCGCCGCAGATAAAAATCAGGGGACAAGTGTTATGCCAAAGTTAACCGCAAAACAAATAATACTTTACGTTCTACTTGCGCTGCCTATAATATTTATGGTGATTTATACAATCGCCAATACTTCCGTACCTAAAAAACGCAAACCCTTGGCCGAAAATATAAAAATATCCTCTCCCGCAGATACGACAGATGAAATTACCACCCTCATAGAGCGCGGGGATACGGAAGCCGTTATAGCAAAAATAGAAAAAGATTTGCAGGACCCCAACGTGCCTTCTTCCAAAGGCAAACCGCTTCTTCTTACGGCAGTGGAGGCAAACAACTACGAGGCAGCCTCCGCCTTAATAGCGGCCGGCGCAGATGCAGGCGCGGCTGAAGCTTCAAGCGGCAAAACTCCGCTTATGGCCGCGGCGCGGCTGAATAATGCGGAAATGATAAATCTGCTTTTGGTGGCAAACGCAAATCCCAATGTCGCCGATAATCAGGGAAATTCCCCCCTTACCATAGCTATAGAAAACTCAAACCGCACCGCGGCAAATTATCTCACCGCGCGGGGGGCCACCGCCGGCATAAGTAAAGAAAATCTGCTTAATTACGCTTTCAAGAGCAACCCCGTCGGCGTTGAAATTATGCTGAGCGGCGGCGCAGACACAAATTACGCCGACAAAAACGGCAACAACGCCCTCATAGTAAGCGCCTCAAAGGGGGATATTGAAAGCGTCCGCCTGCTGCTGACTTATAAGGCCGATAAAAATTCCTCTAACAGTTTGGGCATGACGCCGCTTATCTACGCCGTAAAAGCCCAAAAGTGGGACGTGGTAAGAGAACTGCTTGACAGCGGCGCAGACGTAAATAAAACAAATAGAAAATGGGAGAGCCCGCTTTATTGGGCCGCCTATATCGGCAACACAAAACTGGTGGAAGATTTGCTTATTTTAGGCGCGGATTACAAAATTAAAACTTCCCAAGGGGAAACCGCTTTGCAAATAGCCGAAAAAAACGCCCACCCCAAAACGGCAAAAGCGATAAGAGATTTTATAGCCTATGAAAATATACCGCGCGACTCAAAAGGCAACCCGATAATCCCAAAGAGCAAACCGCAGCCGCAAAAACCTGCGGCCGCAAAACCCGCCCAAAAGACGACCGCGGCCAACGCTAAATACAATGTAAAAATCTCCCCCGTAACGCCAAAGGCGGCCGCCCAGCCGCAACAAACGCAAGAGCCAAAAACAGCGGCGCCGCAGGAACAGGCAAAGCAAGGCGAACTTGACGAACTTATAAAAAGCGGCGTTATTTCGCCGGAACAGGCGGCTTTGCTCAAAGGCAATCAGCCCGCTCAGCGCGCGGCGGCGCAGCCTGCGCCGGCGCAATCGGCCTCCTCTGCGCAAGAGGGCAAAAGGGTAATAGGCTCAACAACAGTAAACAAGCTGCAAACGCAGTCCAGATAGGTTTTTGCCACATTTTTTAAGGCGGTTGATAAAACAGCCGCAGATAATCTTTATTATATTTTTATCGTTACGGTAATTACATCTTGAAATTTACGCTAAAAACAATAAAAATATATGTATAATAATAGAAAAAGAAGAGGGCCTTTTATGAAAAGAGAACACCTTGCCGTTTTATCAAAAATTTTACTTTCGGCTGCGGTAATTTTAATACCATGCGGTTACGCTCGCGCGCAAAAGTTAAAATATGTAACCTTTTTCCCCATACCTTTCGGCAGCCATTCAGAAATATTTGTCAAGAATAAAGCGATACTGGGCGCGGGCCATAATGCGGAAATAATTTTTAAGGATACTATTAATTTGGCCGCTGATCAGCAAGGAAACTCTTTGGAAATAATGGAGTTGAATCTTTCTCCTCTTTTGGAAAACGGCGCTACGGATAATAACGACATTCCCATAGTCGCTTTGGAAGGAGGAATTTATACGGCAAAAATTGAAACACAGAACAATGCTTACAGCTTTAATAAGACTAAGGAATCTTTTTTCAAACTGGGGGGAAGCTCTGGAAACGCAATAAAGTTTGACTCCTCCGACTTCAAATTTATTGCTGACAGCGCTATTGACTACACCGTGCATTCCGACACATTAAATATGGGTGAAAAAAATTCTTATACAAAACCTCTTTTATTTCACAATGCAAACAATGGAAATATAGGCGAAATTGAAGCCTCTGACTGCAGAAGATTCTGCTGGGTACAGATAAAACTGCCTAGGGAAAAGGAATTTAAATACTATCTTGCCTGCCATAACGCCGACAAATGCCCTGCAACCGGTTTTGAACCCGTCAATAAAGTTGAGCCGAAATATTATCACTTTTACACCATGGTATACGGCGGCAAAGGGTTTTTTACTCAAGGGGCATATGACCAGAACAACAACGGAGGAATTGATGAACTTAATCTAAATGAGGCATGGATATCTTTCGGAGTCAGTACTGACGATATGACTACTGAAAGAACCCAAAACCGTCTGGAGTTAGGGCCAGGCTATAACTTAAACCTCTCGCCTGAAATCACTTATTATTACTCCGAGGAAAGCAACCTGAAATTGCCGGATTTGACGGTAGCGGCCTCCTACAGCAGCTCTAAACGAATAGGTTTAGGCCTTCTCGGTATTGTTGGATATCCATATAATTTACTCACGGCTCCAATAGCTTACTTAACATCAAGGGATTCCAAATTCGGTTACGTCCTCACAAGCAACATAACTCTTACTTTGCCAGACCCACCGGTATCCGATGACCCTGCTACCGGCGCAGTTAAGCTGGATGAGCGCCCTCCCGATTGTCCCGCAGGCGCCTCCGGCGAAACAATTTGCTTAAAAGCCCAGGCAAAAAATTACAGATGCATACGCAGAACTCTGTATAATCCTTCCATTGATACGAAAATTTCACAAATGAAACTTGCATCTTTAGCACCCGAAACAGCGACTAACGGGGCGGGGGAAATAGTTCTATATAACAGGAAAAAGTGGGAGTTTGACTCCCAAGCTTACGGAACAACATGCACTGATGAATGTGAAGAAGCCGCTAAATATGCAGCTTTTGTTGCAGCAGGCGACTTGAGTTACATATTAAAAGCTGCATGGGCAGCTGGTAAATGTTCTACCTGTGAAGGTTGGGCCCAATTGTATCGCACTAAAATAAAATATTGCTGCCCTGCATTGACATCCCCAGATAATACTTGTATGAAACAAGAGCCCCGCTTAAATCCTATAAATTATGTAACACTTGACAGCTTCTTTACAGATCCCACGCAAACCGAGGCTGAAGCACAAGGACTTTACAAAGATTCTCTTTGTAAAAGCACAATGACACAAGGCTGCAAATGCCATATCTTAAAAAAAGATAACGGAGGATGGCTTGTTAATGATTACGATCCCAGATATTTCCATTTGCGTCTTAGATATTACACCCCGCAGTGGGAAGATGTGGCTACAATGATAGAGTGCCAAAATACCGAGTATAAGGAAGACGGCCTTTATTAAAACGCTTTATCAGAAACGCTTTGAGCAGCTTTATGCGGCCTTAAATAATAGGGGAAAATAAAAGGCCTAGGCAGGCAGGATACATTTTATGGAAAATAAATATTTGCGTTTATTAAAAATCTGCGCTTTAAGCGCAACTTTGCTGCCCTGCGCAATGCAATGCCGCGCGCAGAAGCTGCGCTATGTAACATTTTTCCCCGTGCCGTTTGCAAATCATTCAAGCATTTTTGTAAAAAACAAGGCGATATTTGGCGCGGGCCATAATGCGGAAATTTCTTTTGCCGGCAATATAAACCTGGGCGTGAAAAATGACGGGGACAATTTTACTTCCGTACAAGAGCTTTTCCTTTCTTCCCAAGAACTGGTGCCGATATCCGCCACGCAGCGCGATAATATCGGCGAGATGGACGAAGATTCTAATTTTTCCTACCCGCTGGAATCCTATTTTTCAACATATTCCATCCTCTTATTTCCGGCGGGCAGCACTTTTGCCTCCTCAACGCCATTGGAAGAGATGGTCGTAAACAATGCCATGACGGTTAAGAAATTAAAATTTGCCTCCCTGGGGGAAATTGACGCGACTTCCTGCACAAGATTATGCTGGCAATACCTAAAACTGCCAAGGGAATTATCATTCCAATCTTTTCTGGTTTGCAAAGAAACAGAAGGGGACTGCCCCGTAAACGGAGGCTATGAAACCGTCGCACAAATTACCCGCCTCTACGCAGTGATAAGCGGCGGCAGCGGCTACAAGATAATGGGGAACTTGTCCCCCTCCGGCTCGTGGGCGACGGTTTATAATTCTTCCTATCTTGAAACCGGCGCAACAGTAACATATTACACCTCTTTGCCCACCGCTCCGGAAGTTTCCGGCAACGCAACCGTAACAAACGGCTCTTACACCGGCATCGGCACTTTTACCTTTCCCTCCGGCGTGGATACAGGCACGCTCTCAAACGCAACCCTTTATACCGAAAGCATACCCTTGGAAGACTGCCCTTCGGGCGTATCGGCCGAAATGATTTGCCAAAGAACAAACGCCGCTTCCTACAGATGCATACGAAACAAAGTTACCTCCTCAAACTTCCCAACGGAATACGCCGCCGCGGCTACTTATTCCTCAAAATATATGATGGTTACGCCTTTAGGCCCCTCAAGCGTTTCCCCCTGCTGCCCCGGCTCTTTAGTTTCAAGCTGCGTAATGTCAGGCATACAGCAGCAGGCCTACACCCTCCCATGCACGTTAACCGACAGCGGCTCCTGCTCAAGCGGCTGCTTGCGTTTTTACTCTGCAGCCGTAAGATATTTTGAACAGCATATAATAGACAACAACACCGAAGTTGTTTCCTGCCTATAACAAGATATAACAAAAATGATAGAATAGAAAAATGTGCAGCATAATATCAAGATACATCAGCAGGAATTTGCTGACTTATTTCGGCGGGATATTATTTGTCCTGCTTTTCGTAATATTCATGGGCCAGTTCAGCCGTATGTTTACCTATGCCCTGCGCTACGGCGCCTCCTTGGGCTGGGTGGCGCAGATAATGCTTTATATGCTGCCCGATATCCTTGTGCTAAGCATACCGATAGCTTTCCAAATTTCCATACTCATGACACTGACGGCCTTAAGCCAAAGCGGCGAAGTTATGGCTTTAAGGGCGGCGGGGTTATCTTTCTTCCAGATTGCGCGCCCCGTTCTGGCCGTCGCGGTCTTTTTAAGCGCGCTTTTAATTTATTTCAGCGGCTGGCTTAGCCCCTTAGGACGTCATAAAATAGAAGAAGCCAAACAAGATATCGTAAACAAAATTACTAAAGTTAACTTGGAAGCGCGCACATTTATAAATCTGGGCGACTGGGATATTTTTGCCCAGGACGTAAATAAGAATAAAAATACCCTGACGCAGATAAGCATGTCCCGCAAAAACGACGACAGCGCGCTAAGCACCAAAATAAACGCGCAGAACGGCAAAGTGCGCCTGCAAAACGACGGGATAGAATTAACCCTATCCCAAGGCCAGATGCAAAGATTAAGCGACCTGCAGACGCGCAAAATAATAACGGCTGATTTTGATAAATTTATCGTTTTTGTCCCTCTTACCAAAAAAGCGGGTTTAAGCGCACGCAATATAAAAGCCGTTGAACTTACCACCCCGCAAATCCTTGAGCAGCTTAAAAGCCCCTCCCTTTCCGAAAAAGACCGCTCCGATTACAAGCCCGAGCCGTCTTTTCGCCTCTCTTTTTCTCTTGCGCCGCTGATATTTTTTCTCCTAAGCTGCCCTGTCGCTTTTGTTATCACAAAAAAAGCGGGAAGGGCGGCCGCCATGGGATACAGTATTTTATTTTTGTTTGGTTATTTCGGGCTGTTGACCGTCGGCGGGCATATAGGCGAAAGTTTTTCTTTTGCGCCCGTTGCCTACGGCGCGCCGCTGCTGCCGGTTATAGTCGGCGGTTTTATAGGAAGGCACCTTTGGCGTAAAAGGCTGGACAGCTGATGAAAATAATTTCAACCTACATAGCGCGCAAATTTTGGGGCCCGTTTATCTTTATAATGCTGGTCTTCTCCGTCTTAATTTTTCTGGGCGACAGCATCGAAAAAATGCGCTGGATATCCACCTACGGCGCAAGCCTGCGCTTAGTGCTTAAATACAGCGCCCTTACAATGCCTTCATGGCTGCTGAGCGTTTTGCCGATAGCTTGCCTTTTAAGTTCTCTTTTAGTAATTTCCGATATGATAGCCCAAGGAGAATGGACCGCCGCCATAGCCGGCGGATATACCGTACGCCAAATCCTAAAACCGCTTGTTTTTTGTATTGCGCTTGTGGCAATTTCCGGTTTTTTGGCGCAAGAACTTATAATACCGGACATGAGCAAAAAAGCCGAGCTTACTTTGCAGCGCAAAATCCGCGGTAAAAAAGACTGGCGCTTTAACGAACAGAGCGACGTTACCCTGCGCCTTGACGACAGGCGCATACTCTTTGCCAAGCTTATCCGCCCAGACGAGGGTGAAATGGAGGGTATGTTTATAGATATCTACGACGACGCGTGGGCATTATCCTCCCAAATAAGCGCGCAGAAATTTAAGTGGGACGACAATCTTAAAACTTGGTTCTTTGAAGACGGCTTTATACGCTCTTTCTCCAAAAAAGAAGGCGTAAAAGAAGTGCCTTTTGATAAATTAAATTCCGATTTCAGCCTGCCGCCGCAAGATATATCAGTCGGCAAGACGGAAGCCTCCTATCTAACCATACCCGAACTTCTGCGGCGCATAAAATTCCTCAAAGCAAGCGGGCTTACTACCCATCAGGAAGAAACTTTTATAAACGTAAAGCTGGCCGCGCCGTTTGCCGCCGTCGTAATGTGTCTGCTGGGCATGCCGCTTGCAATAGCGTTAAAACGCTCCAGCAAGCTGCTTAATATTATAGGCGCGGTGGCCATAGGTTTTGTCTTTTGGTGGATAGTGACAATTTGCACTTCAGCGGGGGAAAGCGGCATGCTTAACCCTATAGCCGCAGGCTGGGCGCCGGTGGCGGCCTTCGGCCTTATTGCGTTTGCGGAGTTTAAGCTGCTGAAAATATAAGCCGCGCCCTTTTGCGGCGCGAAAAGTTTTTTCTATTCTTATTTTGCTATCCGCCAAGGCCTTAAATTTAGTATCATATTCTATATATCTCAAAGGGCTTTTTTGCCCTTTATATCTTAAACATTTAAGTAAATTTGATTTAGGCAGAACTATGTATCTTAAAGGCATTGAAATTTACGGCTTCAAATCTTTCGCAGATAAAGTAAAACTTAATTTTGAAAAGGAGGTTTCCTGCATAGTCGGCCCCAACGGCTGCGGGAAATCAAACGTAGTGGACTCCATACGCTGGGCCATAGGCGAAATGTCGTGGAAGTCGCTTCGCTCGGGCTCTATGGTGGATATAATTTTTAACGGCACAAAAAAACGTCCGCCTCTCAATATGGCGCAGGTAAGCATGGTGTTTGACAACGCCGAGCGCAAACTGCCCATTGACTTCGGCGAAGTTACCGTTACCCGCAAAATTTACCGCAGCGGAGAGAGCGAATATCTCCTAAACCGCGTCCAGTGCCGCCTTAAAGACATAAGGGAAATGTTCCTTGATACCGGCATCGGCGGCGAGGGATACGCAATTATTGACCAAGGCTCCGTCAATCAAATGATAAAAGCCACCCCCGAGCAGCGCCGCGAAATGTTTGAGGAGGTGGCCGGCGTTTCCAAGTATAAAGCAAAACGGGACGAGGCCGTGCGCAAGCTTGAACGCGTGGATATGGATACCGCCCGCCTAAGCGACACTTTGGTTTTAATAGAAGAGCAGATAAAAAAGCTGGACAGCGAAGCCAGAAAAGCGCGCCTCTACCAAAAATACCGCGAGGAATTAAAAGAAAGCGAAATAGGCCTTTGTCTTGAAGACCTTAAACTCCACGACGGACAAATCGCCGAACTTGCCTCAAAACTTGAGCCTCTGCTTAAAAATATAGAAGACCATACCGCTTCTCTCAGCGCGCTTGAAGGCGAGTGCGCCGCTTTGGACCTTAATCTTACCCACAAACAAGCCGAACTTAATGAGTTTAACGAAAAAATATCTTCGGCCAAATATCAAATCGGCCTTTTGGAAGGCGATGTGCAAAACTGCCAAAACCTTACCGAAGAACTTACTTTGCAGCTAAAAAATTCCGCCGACGAAGATATAATAGGCAAACAAAGGCTTGAGGAACTTGCCCCCGTCCTTGCAAACTTAAAACAAAAATTGGACGAGATAGAAAAACAATTTACCCCTCTTCAGGAAGCCTTTAACAAAAAATACGAAAGCCTGAAAACAAACGAACAGAATTTACATTCTGCCGACGAAGATATAGAAAAAAATTCTTCTTTATTAATGGGGCTGTCTTCCCGGGAGATGGAACTTTCGGCCAAGGCCGCGCTTGAAGAAAGCTCCGCCTCTTATGAAAACAATAATTTAATCACGCTGGAAAAAACCCTTCAAAAGCAAACCGCGCAGACGCAAAGCCTTCAGCAGGAAGCGCAAAGCCTTCAAAAAGAAATTGAAGAAAAACAAAAAAACTTAAACGCGCTCAAAGAAAAACAAAACTCCTGCGAAAGCGCGGCTAAAGAACTTGCCCTTCAAAAACAGACTTTAAGCGATGGCCTAAATAAAATCCACGCCGAAAAAGCCGCCCTCAACGCCAAACGCCAAATGATAGAAACCCAGGGCCAAAATAACCCCTACTGGATAGGCGCAAAGCTTGCCCAGGAAAGCAGTATCGCAGGCGTAAGAGGCACCCTTAGAAAAAATATTAAATTTGACCAAAGCCTGACGCTTAAGATAGAAGAGGCCTTCGGCAAATTTCTTGACGCGGTGCTCTGCGAAAACAAAACCTCCGCCGAAGAAGCCGCCGCCTTGCTGGAAAAACGCGGCAAGGCCCGCTGCCGTTTTGTTATTTTAGATTCCGTTCCAAAACCCGCAGGCAACCCCAGCGTAACGCCGCAGGGCCAGGAAATACTTAAGCATATTTCCTACCCTTCGGAGCTTGCCTCCCTTATGACTTTGCTCAGCAGTTCCGTCAAGACGGAGGGTACAAAAGTAAGCGGCAGTTTCTGGTTTTGCGCGGGAGATGAAAACGTAAAATCCCCCGAGTCTTACTGGGGCGAAGAAGAAACGGTAAAAGAAAATCTTAAGGCGTTGTTTGAGAAAGAAGAAATAGCTTCGCACGAAATCAGCTTAAATTTTGACAAAAGCTCCTCCTCCGAAGAGGAAATTAAAAAACTGCGCGCCAAATATCAGGAAGAGGCGATTTTGCTAAACTCCCTCCAGAACAATCTGGCAAACAAACAGCGCATAGTGGGGGACTTAAACCAAACCTCGGAGCATTTACAAAAAAACAAAGCGCAGATGTTCTCTCTCATAGAGCAAAAAAAGCAAAATGCGGCTAAACTGAAAGAAGAACAAAAAGCTCTCGCCGCGCAAAAACAAAACGCGCAAAAAGCTGCCGAGGAGCTGCGCTCAAAAAAAACCGCCGTCCAGCAGGAGGGCGCCGCCCTTAAGATAGAGCTGGAGCAGGCTCAGGCCAAACTCTACGAAGTTAAAATCAAAAAAGGCAATTTGGAACTGGACTTAAAAGGCGCGCAAAACGAGTTTAACTCTTTAACGCTCTCCGCGCAAAAACGCGCCGAGCAAACCCTAAAATCAAACGAAAGGATAAAAACTTTAAGCGAACAAAAAATATCGTGCGAGGCAAAATTAAGTTCCCAGCGCGACGTCCTTGCCGATCTGGAACTGCGGGAAAATAAACTGCGCGGCGAGGTAAACGCCTTAAAGACGGATTATGACGCAAAAAACACCGCCTTAAGCAAACAAAAAACGCAAATAAACGAGCTTACCCTTAAAGCGCACGATTTGGAAAACACCCTCTCAAACCACAGAAGGCAAAAGACGGCCGTCGTCAACACTTTGCTTGAAAACTGGAACACCACCCCCGAAGAGGCGCGCATGAAATGGGGCGGCAAACCCGTTGATTTGGAACGCGTTAAGATGATGAGAAAGCGCATTGAAAATATGGGCGCCGTAAATATGACCGCGCCGGAAGAATACGACGCGCTTACCCAGAGGAACGACTTCCTAAAAAAACAAATAGCCGATTTGGAACAGGCCAAGAAAGACTTAAAGACGGCCATAGCCAAAATAAACGCCACCACGCGCGATAACTTCAAATATACTTTTGAGCGGGTAAAAGAACATTTCAAAAATATTTACCAAATTCTCTTTGTCGGCGGGGAGGCCGATTTGATTTTGACCGATCCCGAAAATATGCTTGAAACGGGCGTTGAAATTATGGTGCAGCCGCCCGGGAAAAAAGTATTAAATATGTCCTCTCTCTCCGGCGGGGAAATGGCTTTGACGGCTATATCTCTGCTGTTTGCTTTCTTTACGCACAACCCTTCGCCGTTTTGTATTTTAGACGAGGCCGACGCTCCCTTGGACGAAGCTAATATTGAGCGTTTTGTAAAACTGATAAAAGATTTTTCCGCTAAAACGCAGTTTATTATGGTGACGCATAATAAGCGCACTATGGAAGCCGCGCAAATGCTTTACGGCATTACTATGGAGGAAAGCGGAGTTTCAAAAGTCCTCTCCTTAAATTTGAAGGATCAGGACGCAAAAACAAAGCAACTCGTTTCTGCTGCCACGGCAAAATAGGTCTGTTAAAAACAGCCCTTTTAAGATATAATATCCAAACGGTTATGGAGTCTTAATGAAATACGCCATAATATCAGATATTCATTCAAATTACGAGGCCCTCCAAGTCTGCCTGAAAAAAATTGAGCAGATAGGCGTGGACGCTTACGCATTCTGCGGCGATTTAATAGGCTACGGCCCCGATCCGGAACTTTGCACTCAAACCGTAAAAAAACTGCCTAATCTGATACCAATTATGGGAAATCACGATATGAGCCTCTTTAGAGAGGATTTTTTTAACTGGTTCAGCGATTACGCAAAACAATCCATAATCTACACAAAACAGCACTTAAGTGAAGAGTCCTTAAATTTCATAAAAACTTTTCTGGTTGAGTATCACGGCAAAGATTTTGCCATGGTTCACGGCTCTTTTTTTGATCCTTTCAGGGATTATATCCTCTCGGGAGAGCAGTTTGTCCTAAATCTTGATAAATGGAAAGGTTCTCTTTGTTTCGTCGGGCACAGCCATGTGCCGTTTATCATGAGCTATAAAAGCAATCATATGCCGCAGATTGATTTATTCCTCGGCTCCGACGTTACCATTAAAATGCTGCCGGGATTGAAATATATGATTAACCCCGGCTCCATTGGCCAGCCGCGCGATACGAACTCCATGGCTTCCTTCGGTATTCTTGACAGTAAGGAAAACACTTTCCGCCTCATACGCCTGCCTTATAATATTGAGGCCGTGCAGGAAAAACTTGCAAAAACGGGGCTGCCCGATATTTTATCGGCCCGTCTTAAAACAGGCAGTTAGCCCTTTGCTCTATTGCGGCCGCTTGGGACGCGCGCGGGCGCGCGGGCAAAAGTTTCAGACGCGAATTGATATAATATATAATATGACTATGACGCTCAGAAAAGCCCTCTTCGCAGTTTTGTATTCTTGCTTGGCTTTGATAGGCCCTAAGCCGCTTTTTGCCGTCCTCTACACCGCCGACGGCGGAGCTTTTACGATAGATTTGCCTTCTTCCTGGCGGCAGGGGAATGCTCTTTCCCAAAACGCGGTTATGGATTTGCGAAGGGAAAAATCCTCCCTCCTGATAACGCGCGTGGCCGAATGTAAAGAGGACTCCTGTCTTGAAGCCGAAGTAAACAAAGAAGTCGCAGCGATGCTCAGCAAAAAATATAAGATCCTTGAAAACAGCTATACGGGACAGGTGGTTAGAAAAACCGAATTTTCAACGGCAGATCCGCTTATGTCGTTTAATTATTCCGCACGCGGTTCGGATTTTACGACGGGGTTTTTCCTCGCAAACGGCAAAGCTTATAAAGTGCAGTTTTCTAATCTGCCTTATGTTGAGGCCGATTTAATCTTATCTTTTATAGCGCCCGCGCCAAAACCCACCAACCCGCAGGACGGGGCAGAACCTATTTTTGATAAAGGAGATCCCGCTGTAAACGATATCGTTGCCGGCGCGGTGCCGCCGCCGCAGGACGAAGCCTCCCAAAACGCGCCGCTGATAGTGGAAACTCCCCAAAGCATAAAAGAAAAAGAAAATGCCGAACAAGACACGGCCGGGGAAGAAAAACAAGCAAAACCTCAGGGGCCTTCCGCCGTAAAAGAAATCAAAAAAGTTTTTGCCGCAACTCCTTTTGGCAATAAAAATTTGCGTATGCCGGCCTTGGTTTCGGCCGCGCTTTTCTTCTATTTTATGCTGCTTGTAATTACGCTTGCTCTTGCGATAATGCGCCCGCCTTACGGCAATAATATCCCCAAAAATCCGCTTTCCTATTATCCGCTGAGAGGGTGGCGTTTATACGGCTCGCCGGATTTATTTTTATCTCTGAGGGACAATCAGGGCAATCATTATATCGCGACCAGCGGCCGTTGGAGCGATATCTTTATGGGTTTTGGCCTTTGCGCGGCTGTGCTTTTTGGCTTTTTGCACTTTACCATAAACGCCGCTAACTTGGAAGGCACTATAAAGATGCATAAAGTTATAGCAAATACTTTTATGTCCGTTTCGTCCCTGTTTGCCGTGCTTGGTTTTGTAGTTTTTGTGACGGGCGCGCTGTTAAACGCAATTATGGCTTCAAAATTTCATTTTTTTGACAAGACAGGAAAGGCCGTCTACAAATGCATTGAAAAAGGCAGCAAAATCCTAAAAGAAGAATACGCCGTAATTGACGCGCAGCATTCCATACTCTTCCATATAAGACGAAAACGCTTTTCCTTAAAAAGACATTGGACCATCTATAATAAGCAGCAGATTATCGCCGTCATAACCGAAAAATCTACCGGCCGCGCGCTTGCAAGAATGCTGCTGGGCCATCTTTTCGGCTTTCTGCGCGCTTCTTACATAGTAGAAGGGCAAAGAGAAAGCCGCGGCGAAATATTCTTTAATAAAGCCATCACCACGCGCTTCAGCGTGGCTATGGATAAACCCGAAGCGGTTGATTTTCGCGTAATGCTTATAGCTTCCTCCGTCATACTTATGCGCGACAGGGATAAATGGCACCCCTGGTTTAATTAGCCGCGCGTACGCCCGCGCGCCGCACAAAGCGCGGCGCACAACGGCCGCCGCGCAAAACAATTTGCGCAAACAATTTTTCGCAGTAAATTATATAAACGGCGCAAGCCGCATCGGGGTAATTATGCACCGTAAACATTTCTTTGGGACAAGGCCCGCTTTCAGATTTATTTTATTTTCCGCCGCGCTTTTGGCGGCGGCTGCGCCGTGCAAATTGTTTGCGCAAAGTCCGCAGGATTACGAAAATATTTTTGCTTCCGCGCCCGCGCTTAAAAACGGGCAGTTTTCTTTCTACGCAAAATACCAAAACGGCGGCGTAATAGCGCGCCACAAACCGCAGGAGCGTCTTACGCCGGCAAGCGTGCTTAAGCTTTATACTACGGCCGCCGCGCTTGATATCCTGGGGCCGCAGTATCGTTTCAACACGCAAATTTATTACAGCGGCGCGCTGCGCGGCGGCAAAATAACGGGGGACCTTTATATAAAAGGCGCGGGCGATCCGACGCTGGGCTCGCTTCGCATGTACGGCGTGCAGGGTTTAGACGAGCTTATTTCAAACTGGATTTTACAGATGAAAGACATCGGCATTACCCAGATTAACGGCAGCGTCTACGCAGATAACTCCATCTTCGGCGGGGTAAGCCTGCCGTGGAGAACCACTTACCAAAACATAGGCAATTATTTTGCCGCGCCCGCAGACGGCCTAAACATAAGGGATAATTCCTACGACATTTATTTTGAACCCGCCCTTGCGCCGCAGGACGAAAGCATATTTCTAAAACCGCAGTCTTTTTTGCCCTCGCTTAACGAGGACGAGGAAGAAGATGAAAGCGCGGATAATTCCTCCGAATACCGCGCGCCCGACATTGAAGCTTTAGTTTCAAGCTACACCGCAAAAAATGAAGAAAATACAGACGGCAAATTTCTTTCCGACGCAAAAAAGGCCGAAGGCAAAACCGCAAAAATATTAAAAATAGAGCCGCAGATAAAAGATTTCAAAATAAAAAATTACGCTAAATATTCTTCTTCGGTAAAGACAGATAACGCCTACGTAAACTTTGCGGCTGGCTGCTTTGGGGCGGAAATTTTTGGCGCAATCCCGATAACGGGAAGACCGACAAAAATCATTGCCGCAATGCCAGAGCCGGCTTTGTTTCTGGCCGACTATCTAAAAACAAAAATGCAGGAAAGCGGCATTGAAGTAAAAGGACAGGCCGCCCTCCTTGCGCCTGAAACTTACAGCGATAAAACGCTCCTGCTTACGCATACTTCTCCGCAGCTGAGGGATATAGTAAAGTACACCAATAAGCGCAGTTTTAATTTATACGCCGACAGCCTGCTGCGCTCGCTTGCCGTAGCGGCAAGCAGCGAAACGGCGGCAACTTCTGGCGCGGGCATAAGAGAGGTAAAAGATTTTCTTGCGCGGTTAAACGTGGATAATGAAGATTTTGAAGTTTTTGACGGAAGCGGCCTCTCGCGCGACGATGTTGTTTCCTGCCAGATGACGGTTGACATGCTGTCCTCCGTCTTAAAAAAACCTTACGCCAAAGACTTTCTGGATTCTCTGCCGGTTGTCGGCGCGCGCGAAGATATGGGAAATATGAAGCGTAAAATGCGCCACAGCGCGGCCGCTTATAACGGGCTTGTTAAGACTGGTTTCCTTGACAGG
Source organism: Elusimicrobiota bacterium (assembly GCA_023398295.1). Taxonomy (GTDB): domain Bacteria; phylum Elusimicrobiota; class Elusimicrobia; order Elusimicrobiales; family Elusimicrobiaceae; genus Proelusimicrobium. The sequence continues at coordinate 15,633 of JAEWSL010000015.1, forward strand.
GCGCGCGCGCACGCGGGCTATATAAAGGACGCCAAAGGCAGACAAATTATTTTTTGCGTCATAAGCAATAATTTCCACGGCCCGTTGAAAGAAGTAAACGCCCTGCACGAAGGTTTTATAAATTCCCTTGCCGATATCGGCTTAAACAAGAAGCCGCTTCGTATGCGTCCCGCCAAATCCCGCCGTCGTTAATATTAGAATATTGCTTGCGCGCCTGCGGCGCGCTAGCCGTCTGTCAAACGCTCGTTTGTGAAAGACTGTCGCGATTTCAGATTTGGAGGAAATTTGTTTTGCGCGCACAAAGCGCGCTAGCCGTCCGTCAAACGCTCGTTTGTGTTATCTGCGCGATTTTTCAGATTTGAGGTAAATTTTGATTTTCTTGACGACGACACGTACCACGAAGTTAAGGCCTTGCCGAAACGGTACGTTAGGAGGCTAAAAATCAAAATTTACCCAAATATGGAAAATTGTGCGCCTGAAGAAATCTGCGGTTAACACCAAATGCCGTCAATAAAATAAAGCTTCCTACTTACTCCAGTTGGGCGTGAAGGAAGAACCCCTGATATTAGCTACTAAATGCGGCGCGCTGCCGTCCTCGTCCATAACATAAATCTGCCGTCTGCCGGCGCGCGTGGTGGTAAAGGCAATAAATCTGCCGTCGGGGGACCAGGTGGGATCTTCGTTGCTGGAAGAGTCCGCAGTAAGCTGTCTTAACTGCGAGCCCGTGATATCAACCTTAAAAATATCAAGCGGGTGACTTGCGGACTCGCGTCCGCTGAAAACTATCCACTCCCCGTTTGGCGACCACTGGGGAGTATCGGTCCAGTTCATCTTTGTGAGGCGGCGCGTTTCCTGGGTAGCAAGGTCCATTATATAAACCTGCGGGTTGCCGCTGCGGTTTGAAATAAAAGTGATAAATTTACCGTCGGGCGAAAAAGACGGGGAGCCGTCCACCCCGTACTTATCGGTAAGGCGGCGCAAAAAGCCGGAGTCTAAATCCTGCAGATAAATATTGGGGTTATCGCCGCGCGATAAAGTCATTACAATCTTTTTATCGTCGGGCGAAATGCCGCCTATCAAGTTAAGGCCCTGTCCTTTAATTAAAGATTTTATCTTGCCCTCTTTAAGGTCAATGACAAAAATATCGGGGTTGCTGCGGCGGTAAGTAGTGTAATAAATTTTAGTGGCGTCGCTGCTCCAGCGCGGCAGAAGGGCAATTGATTTATCTTTGGTAAGTTTAATTAAATTATAGCCGTCGTAATCCACCATATAAATTTCTTTCCGTCCCGTGGAATTATTTGAGAAGGCAATCTTAGTGTCGGCAATACCGCGGCGGCCCGTTAAAAGTTTTACAATCTGGTCGGAAACAAGATGTCCCGTGCGTCTTAAACTTTTGCCGCTGCCCTTAAAAGATTTAGCCAGAACGGCTTTTCTGCTTTCGGTGTCGTAGAGAAAAGCTTTAACTTCCCATTGCTCTTCCCCGACGGAAGATACTTCCGCAAACAAAAGGTAATTTATATTTTCTTTTTTATAGCGCGTAAGAAGCGGGCCTAAATTGGAAGTGTCAACGGGCGCCATATTATCCTGCAAATCAAAATAACGGGCGCGAAATAAATCTGCGCGGACAACGCCGGCAAGATCCAGCGCTCTTTGCGTTTCTTCGGCGTTAGAAGCGTCTTTTGGCGTAAAGGCGGCCAGCCCTATTTTAGGCAGGGCCGAAGGATCATATTTGGAATTCAGGCCGATATAGACGTCGGTTTCTTTGGCAAAGCAGAAAAGCGGCAGAAGAAAAACGGCCGTAAAGAGAATTTTGCGAAAAAACATTATTTGATTTCCTTTAATAATTTTTGCGCTTCAGAGGCTTCTTTTGAGTCCTTAAAATCCTGCTCTATGGACTTAAGATAGGTTTTTGCCTCGTCTTTTTTATCAAGAGGCAATATGCTTTGCGCGTAAACAAGGCGCGCGGCGGCCGTCAATTTGCTTTTGGGAAATTTATCCAAAAGCACGGCGGAAGATAAGGCCGCCTCCTCATACTTCTTCAGTTCAAAATAACTTTGGGCCTGCATAAGATAGGCGTCTGGAGCATTTTGCCCGTCGGGCGCGGCCTTAAGATAAAGGGCAAAGCCTTTTGCGGCTTCTTCATAGCGGGAGGACTCAAATTGCTTCTTTGCCCCGTCGTAAAGTTCGCTTGGCAGCATAGGGGCGGCTTCTTTAGAGCCTACTACACTTGCGATATTGTCAATTTTTACGGAAAGTTCGTCCAACTTATAATCAAAATTTTTAAGATTGTCCGAGGACTGCGTCAGCTGGGTTGAAAGTTCCCCCATGCTCACGTCAAGGGAGGCCTGATTTGCCTGCAATTGCTGCAATGTTTTATTTAACGCCGCAATCTGGGTTTTTAGGATACCCATATCGTCCTGCGTCGCGATGCAGCCAAACGCAAAAAAGGGGCTTAAAATAAGAAGAAACAACTTAAAACGCTTCATAGCTTAAGCCCCCGTTAAATTACTTTATCACCGTTTCGGCGCGGCGGTTTTGAGCCCAGCAGGCTTCCGTCTGCTCGGAGCAAACCGGCTTTTCCTCGCCGTAGGATATCGTGGTTATATCTTTTGCCGCAATACCCAGTTTAACGTAATAGTCCTTTACTTCTTTTGCCCTTTTATCGCCTAAGACTATGTTGTAGGCTATTGTGCCCCTGTCGTCGCAATTGCCTTCAACTACGATCTTGCTTATTTTGCGGGCTTTTATGGCTTTTGCGTTTTCTTCAAGAATACCCATTGTCGCCTTTGACAAAGTATATTCGTTAAACGCAAAGTTAACCGTCGCGAGCTTATCGCTTGATACGGTTGAAACGCCGTAAGAGCCTTCTTCCTCAACGGCGATATCCGTTTCTTCGGCTTCTATTTCAACGACTTCATCCTGAGGGGCCGCCGCAACAGCCGCAGCTTCGGCCGCGGGGGCTTTCTTTGCGTTTTTGCTGCACGCGGCAAGACCTGCCGCCAAGGCAAAAACTAACGCGAATCTGATTATATTTTTCATTACATTCTCCTATTTTTATATATCTCGTTATAATGCGTTGTATAAATGATACAAGACTTTTCGGATACTAGTCAAGTTCACGCCGCGCTATTTGGGCAGACGGCCGGCCAAAATTTCTGCGAAGGGGCGCGTCGGCTCTATCCTGTTTAATATAATCCTGAGCGCGGCCATTATCGGTACGGCCAAAAACGCGCCCACCACCCCCCAGACTAAAGCCCAAAAAATCAAAGAGCCTATTATGGTGACGGGGTGCAAATCCATAGTGTTGCCCAGGAGCTTAGGCTCCAAAATACTGCCTATTACGAACTGCACCATGGAAGGTATTATAAGGATAACCCAAAACTCCGGCCCGAAACCAAACTGCATAAAAGCAATGGGCAGCGGCAGCGAAACCGCTATTACCGAGCCTAAATTGGGGATAAAGTTAAGTATTATTGTCATAACGCTGAACATCAAAGCAAGCTCCAAGCCGTTTGAAAAGTAAACAACGCCGACGCAAAAGCCCGTAAGCAAAGACGCCGCTATATGCACAAACAGATAGGCGGAAATTTTGTTTTGTATTTCCTTTAAGGTAGGATTTGTAACTTTGGGCGTGCTGCCCGAGCCTACAAGCAAAAAGAACACAAACACCAATACTAAAACCGAATAAGATAAGAACTTGACCGCCATTCCGCCGAAGTTTTTGAGGAAGTTGGTAACCGTCGGCCCGCTGACTAAAGTGGGCAGGTACTCAAGCTTCATCATCTCCTGCGGTATGGGAATTTTATTTTCCTTAATAAAGTGCACCATTGAAGTAAGGCCGGCGACTATCCTGCTTTGATACGTGCCTGCCGTCTGCACAAAATTGCCTACGGAATTTACCACAAAGACAACCAAAAGCACGGTGGGCACCAAAAATAAGATGGCGACTATAACCGTCGCAAGCCATTTGGGGCAGCGCAGCATATATTTTATATACCTTATAACCGGCGTCATCATGGTAAAAATAAATATCGCTATTACCAAAGGCACTAAAATAGTTTTAGTGTAAATAAGCGCCCATATAATGCTTACCGCCGCAAGAACAATAAGGCAAAGCGTGCTGATTTTGCGGTAAGTTTCAACGGTGGCCTGCCCTAAACCCGTCTGAGGGGCGGCGCTTTGCGCGGGTTGCTTTGCTTCCCCGGCGGGGCGTTCGCGATCATTTGTCATAGTTCTTCTCCAAATCTCTTGCCAGGAAAAGTATCCTGCCGGAGATATTTTGCAAATCCTTCAGGCAGCTTTCAATCATCCACCAGTTAAGCCTCAAAGTTATGTCGCCGCTCAAGGCCTGAAAAGTTTTAAGCAGAGTTTCAAACTCGTCTGTAACGCGGCTGAAGTTGCGCGCCGCTATATTCATCTGCTTTATAAGAATGCGGTTGCCGCTCATAAGTTCTTTTTTATCACAAGAACGGATATAACCGCGCGCGTTTTGCCAAAACTGCAGGCTCTTATCGGTCAAAGCGCGAAGGGACGTTACCATAACGCGAAATTCCTCTTCAAAATTTTCATCTTTTACGGCGCTTTTCTTTTTGTACTGCTTTGCGATATCCCGCAGCCTGTCGTAAAACAAGCCCATAGCCGCCGAAGTGGATTTTAGGTTTTCGGTTGAAGAGTCAATTTCTTCTTTGTACCGTTTTAAGGTCGCTTCTATATCAGTATCGTTCATTTTAGTTTTCGTCTTTGGAGGGAAACCTGAGGGAAATTATCGTCCCTATGCCGTATTGGGAGCGCACCGCAATAGTACCGCGCTGTAAGTTCATAATCCTCTTGACCAAAGCAAGCCCCAGGCCCCAGCCCTCTATCTGCCCCGTAAAGAAATCGTCCACCTGATAGAATTTTTCAAAAATCTTGTTTATGTTCTCCTCTTTGATGCCGACGCCGTTATCGGCCACGGCTAAAACGTCTTTGCCGTTTTCTCTGTAATGGAAAAGACGCACTTTTTTTATCGCGTTATTATTAAATTTTATGGCGTTATCAACAAGTTCCTCAAGAGCAATGGATATAAGAGCGCTGTCGGCGTATATTTTAACTTCGGCCTCGCATTTGATTTCAATGGAAGGCCCGCGCGTCCTTATGGTATCGTCGGAAGAATTGACGTTTAGCGCGTCATCTCTCACCACGCATTTTGTTGAAACGGAGGAAAATATCGGCCTTATCTTTATAACTTCTTTTTTAACCTCTCCCGCGGTAAGGCTGCTTACGCTTGAAAAGCGCACAAGCTTATCTACCAGAAGGGCAAGCTTTTCGCCCTGTTTATTGATATCCTCCAACGCTTTTACGTTAAAGGAAGACATCTCGCTGGGTTTCATCTGCGATAAAATGGCCTCGCTGTAGCCGTTGATGATTGAAAGCGGCGTCTTGAGTTTGTGCGAAACTAAAGACAATACCCTTGAGGCGGGATCTTTCTGCAAGTTTAGCTTAGCGCGCTGCGCCGCCGCCATTATTTTATCTTTGTCTTTTTGCGCAGATGTTTCTTCCTTATCCATAATTTAACCCCTAAAAATTAAAGATTACGCCGCCGCTTATTATGTCCCTGTCGCTCTGCTCTTTCATAAATATATGATTGTAAGTTATATTCAGCGCAAACCACCCGTTTAAGGCAACCGTGCTGCTTGCCATCACCGTGTGAAAATGCGGCTCGTTGTACATATCAACATACCGGTAGGAAATAAAATTGCTTGAGCGGCTTTCACGAGAGTTCCACCCCATTTTAATCCCCGCAGATCCGCGCGGCAGCCCCAAAGTGTAATCAATGGACCCCAGGTCGGCAAGCTCCTCCTGGGACATGGTTGTCTTTACGCTTTGCACATCTGAAATACCGTCTAAATACTGGAAAATATTAGCCGACATCGTGATAATATAAATATCGGAAGAGTTAAGAATAAGCCCCCCTTCATAAGCAAGCTGGCGGTACGAAGCGTCCGTTTCCGCAGAGGAGGTTTTGTAAACATCGGCCTTCTGCGCGCCGTAACCGACGGATACATAAGTGCGCGTCGTGCTGTTTTCCACATCGTTTTGGTCCGTTACAAAGGAGAACGCCGCGCGCCCGCCGTGGAAACTTGAGCCGTTTGCATTGTCCGGCGACCAAAAAGGTTTTAGCGTAACGTCAAATATCGTGGTGCGCCAGGTAAGCGGCGCGCGCAGGATGTAAACGTGGCGGGCAAAGTCGTCATGCTCCAAGACATCGCCTTCCACCCCGAGGGAAAACTGATACCCCAAATCAAAATCCGCCGCGACGGAGTTGCGCCAAAAACGCGTGCTGTGCGTGTAAGTGTCGGAAACTGTGGCAGCGCGCGCTCCCAAAGGCATAAGTAAGGCGGCGATGATTAAAAGCTTTAAGGAAAGCCTGTTTGTCATAAATATTATTCCCCTTTTATTAAGGATAGCAAAAAAGTGTGCTAAAATAAATGTTTTTTTGACTCGCGCGCCAACAGCACGCCATACGCAAATAAGCTAACTTAGGCAAAGTACAAGTTTCACTTTTCCAGTTAAACGACAGGGTGCCGCATTTCGTTTTGACGCTTTTGTCGTTATAAATAAAGTGCCGTCTTTGCGCGAGGCTACGAACGGTTGTATCGTGAGGAACGCTCAGAAGCAACCTTCAACCGTTCTGTTGCCGTTTGCTGTTGTCTTTAAGCTTTATATTAATTTTCCGATTTACTACATAATGGAAGATTGCTTCCGAGCGTTCGCTGCGCTCACCTCGCGCAAAGACGGCACTAATTGATAACAGCAGCAAAGCGCGGCGAAGACGCGAGGCCGTTCGTAAAACGCACATTTACAATACCTTGTGTGATTTTCTGATTTTGGATGTATTTTTGATTTTTTCCCAAGCGCAGCGTACCAACGAAGAAGGGAGCGTAGCGACAACTCGGTACGCTAGCGCAGGGAAAAATCAAAAATAGCCCAAAAGCAGAAAATTGTTCACCTGACAATTTTTCTTTTTGTACCATATTGCCGTTGTTGTATTTTGCTGTTTAACTATAAAAGCGAAGCTTGGACATTGTGGAATTAGCCTATTTGCCAAGCGTGCGCCCAAGCGCACAGCCAAAAGAATGAAAAATTGTGCGCCCGAAATAATCCGTCTTTAACACCTGTGCCGTTAATAATATGATAAAATATATATTATTCCGGGATGGTGTAATGGTAGCACAAGCGCCTCTGGAGCGTTTAGCCTAGGTTCGAGTCCTAGTCCCGGAGGTTAATTAAAATCCTCAAACCCAAAGCAGCCTTATGAAAAAAACCTATCCCCAAAAAACAACCCAAAATGCGCAAAACAACGACGCAAAAAAAGCTATCGGCATTTTTGATTCCGGCTTGGGCGGGCTTACAATCCTGCGCCAAGTGCATAAAATACTGCCTAAAGAAAATTTAATTTACTTCGGCGATACGGCGCATGTCCCTTACGGCTCCAAATCAAAAAAGACGGTTACGCGCTACTCTTTGGACATAGCAAAATTTCTGGAATCAAAAAACGTAAAACTTATTTTAGCGGCGTGCAACACCGCCTCCGCCCTTGCATTGGACACGCTTAAAAAACAAATTAAGACGCCGCTTATCGGCGTAATTAAAGCCGGCGCAGGCCGCGCGGCGGCCTTAAGCAAAAATAGGAAAATTTTAATTTTAGCCACTCAGGCCACCGTTGAGAGCAAAGCTTATCCGCGCGCACTTAAAAAATTAAACGCTAAAATAAAAACCCTGCAGGTTGCCTGCCCGCTTTTTGTGCCCGTCATAGAAAACGGCTTTGCAAAAGACGAAATTGCCGCCCTTGCCATAAAAAAATATCTTACTCCCGTTAAAAAAATGTCGGCTGATACGGTAATTCTAGGCTGCACCCATTACCCTTTAATAAAGAAAGGTATTTCAGATTTTTTGGGCAATAAAATAAATTTAGTGGACTCTTCCGAAGAAGTTGCAAAATCTGCCGAAGAAATACTTGAGCGCCGCGGACTGCTAAACCAGCGCGGACGCGGACGCGTTGAAATTTACGCAAGCGACTGCCCGCTCTTATTTGCCAAAGCGGCGCGCGTAATCTTAGGCAAAACTAAACTTAAAATAAAAGAGCGAAAAAGCAATTTATGAAGATATTTTCAGACGAACGCCTGCTTTCTTTAGGCATAATTAACGGCACTGTTTCGCGCGAGGCCGGAAACGCGCGCAACTTGCAAACGGTTGATAAAATTTTTACTTCTCTTGGCATTGCCCCGCAAAAAATTTTGGGCTTAAAACAGGAACACGGCGCGCAAATAGTTTCCATGCTTGATGAAAAAGATTATCTTGCCTATCAAATAAAAAAAGAGCATATTGCCGACGGCTGGCTCCTCTCGCGGCCGCAGACGGGCGTTATGATTTTAACGGCGGACTGCCTGCCGCTTTTCATTTGGGACGACAAGGGCAAAACTGTTTCCTTAGCCCACTGCGGCTGGCGCGGGATTTTGGCGGGACTACCCCAAAAAGCCGCCTCTTTAGTTAAACAGCGCGCGGGAGAAAGCGCAAAATTACAGGCTTTTATAGGCCCGCACATCGGCCCCTGCTGCTTTGAAGTTAAAGAAGACGTTGCGCGGCAGTTTGACAGCCAATTTGTTGCAAAAAAAGACGGCAAATTATTTGCTGACTTGGGCGCGGCGGTAACTGCGCAATTGGCCGCCTGCGGCGTTGCGCGGGGCGAGATACAAGGCGCCTGCTCCTGCCAATGCACATGCTGCAATAAAGAAGATTTCTTTTCCTACCGGCGCGAGGGATCTAAAGACGCAATGCTTTCCTTCTGCTATCATCTGTAAAAATAAAAGTTAAAAATCGTAAATAGCTATAGTTGAGGTGGTGCTGGAAGGGGACGTTTTGCCTGTCATAGATTTGCAAAGCCTGTCTGAGCGCGCGTCGTTTTTGTGAGCCCAGCAGGTCTGCCTTTCGCCATATTTGCTGTAATATAAAACATATTCCGACCATGGGGTTTGCATCGTGCAATAAACATAGGTTATGTCCATAAGATAACAGCCGCCCCAGCCAAACGAAAGATATGTATAGTTTGAAGTTTTAGTCTTAGAGTTATAAGGCACGCTTATATCCAGGTTATCTACTTCGTTTGTATATTGCTGGTACATAAGATAGTATCTTTCGTTAGCCTCTTTTAAGGCTTTTGTTATATTCATCATATTTGAGAACTTTGCCTTATCGCGCGCAAGCTGATACTGCGGCAGCGCAATTGCGGCAAGTATGCCGATAATCAAGACAACAATAAGCAATTCAATTAAAGTAAAACCTTTCTTCATAATTTTCCCCTGGTACTCCATATCTTTAGAGTCTATAAAAATTTTTATGCAAGTAAATGAAATAAAAATATCACGGCGCGCTTTCTTTTGGCGCGCACGGCGAAGACGCGCTATATGCGGGAAAAGCTAATGCACGCAAATTACAAGCTTCGCTCTCTTTTGGCTGTGCGCTTGGGCGCACGCTCAACAAATAAGCTAAGATTGGCAAAGGCCAAGCTTCGCTTTTCCAGTTAAACGGAAGATTACAGCGCGCGGGTTTATGCTTTTGTCGTTATAAATAAAGGCCGTCTTTGCGCGAGGCGAAGCCACGTCGTAGCTTTAGCGAAGACGGGCGAGCGCTCGGAAGCAATCTTCAATTATTCTGTTGCCTTTTGCCGTTGTCTTTAAGCTTTATATTAACCTTCCGATTTACTACATGGTGGAAGATTGCTTCCGAGTGTCGGCAGTTTGGGAGGACATTGTC
>JAEWSL010000048.1 GCA_023398295.1 Elusimicrobiota bacterium
GGACTTTTGGGGTAGTCTTGTATAGGCCTAAATTCCCTTGCGGCGCGTTTTTGCAAAAGCTAAAATATTTATAAGCAAAAGAAGTAGAACTTTACAAAAGCTCATTTTATGACGAAAAACAAAAACACAATATACTCGCTTATCAACACTGCCTTGGCAAAGGGAAGGGTGCTTTCCCCCCGCTTTAAGGCGCGTACGTTTTTGTATGGCGGCAGTTTGCCGCCATCAGGGAAAGGGCGCCCTGTCTGCGTCAATAAATAGATAAATAATAAAAGTTTGTCTTTTAGTTCTTTCACAAAAAAACGCCTTGAAAATTTTCAAGGCGTTTTTGTCGTTTGTACCATCGGGATAAAATTTGCTTTTTATCCCTATGCCGCAGGACTTAGTAATTAGGCATTGAAACCAAACAAAAATAAAAATACAATGAAAATGCTAAAAATACATAAGGTCTTAAAGAGGAAAGCAGTAAATAAAGGTATATCCTTTGCTTTGAGTGTTGTTATAGTCTTTAATTATTGTTCGTACAGTTTTGCTCAGGCTATTGCCGCTGATTTTCAGCGTCAGGCTTTTCAAGCCGTGGAGAGCATTAAAGCCTATAAAGAAACGCAAAAAAACAATCAGGAACAAGTAGCCGAAATTGCCAAAACTATACAAACACAATATCTGCACTCAAACAGCGCTGCCCCGTCTGCGTCGGCTGCAAGGGAGGTGGCCGGAAGCGGAACGGAGGAAGGCGGCTTAGGCGAGATGTCCTTTGAAACCTTCAAAAAAGAATATCTCTCGTCCGTGGTCGGCATTTTTTCTAAAGAAAATAAAGAGTTAGATGCCTCTTATAAAAAGGAAAGAGAATTTCTAAATTCTTTCTTTGCCCAATATCCTTATGTTTCCATGTATGACGTCCAAAAATCCTACGGAGAGCTTGACGCAAACTACCAGAGCGTCAAGAAAAAATTGGGTGATGAAAATAAAAGCGCTTTACTTAATTTAGACCAAAGATATAAAGAATATGTAAAAGAGCATGAAACCGCCGTATTAAAAGCTTATGAGGAATATATGGGCGGGCTTAAAGATCTTTTAGCCCGTTTGTTTAAGTTGTATCTGGAAAATCCTACCGACGAAAATGTCAAATCCGGTTTATTAGTCAATTGTTCCCGCGCGGCGATGGAATACGTCTATGAACAGGATTTATTTACTAAAAAACAAAAGGAAATACTGTTGGATCTTGCCCGAAAGCAGCTTCAGGCTGAGAAGGGAACGCCCTGCACAAGAAGAGGCAAATGCGACGCCGAATTTGGCTCCTTAGATACTCTTTTGCTGTTGAGCAAAGATGAATATGATGTTCGTTCGGACGCTTTTTTAATAGCAAAATTTCTGCAGCATGCCAGAACTTCGCCCGCGGCGGCGGGGCTTGTATTAAAGGGCTTCGGCACGATTTTGTCCATGGGCGTTTACAACGCGGCTGAAGTTTATATACATACCGCCACTTTATATGAAAATTCTGTTGAAAGTATAGACGTCCTTTCCGCCTCCGCTTATGCGAAACTGGAAAATACGGCCCGCGGGCATTATTTGGGGCCCGCCTCCGAAGGTATGCAATATTCTAACAACGGCGCTATCCAAAACGCGTGGTACGATATAGCCTTTATGCTTGCCGAAGAAGGCTCCCGCGAAAGCTTGGATATGCTTAGAAATTACGGCGTTCAAAAATGCACTGTTAACTATGACATTCTTACAAAAAAATATTCCATAAATTTTAACGGCATAATACCCTTTCTGCACGGCGCGCTTGATGCCGGCAAAAGCGGCGCCGAAAAATATCATATTGTATCGGCTCAGGTCGGTACTCAGCAAATGAACGGAAACGGGCAGATTAGCACGGTGACTAAGGAAGAGGCGGACTCTTTGGCAAAACGCGCAAACATATCCAACGGGAATTTGGCCGCTTATTCCCAAAAAACCGGCATGAGATACGACACGCTGTTTGCTTTAGCCATCTTAAATAAACGTTTAGGCGATATCGGCGCTAAACAGGAAGAGGAGATTGATATATCTTTATACGCCCGCTACGGTATGGATATGAGGGACGAATATATTAATCATCAGTATGCGGTCGTAGACAAGAAAAGTTACGACGACAGATTTTTAGCCGGCCAGTTTATGGAAAGAAATATCAGGCAGGCAAGCATTTTTGATGCCGCTATGTTTGCAATACTGTTCGTTGATTTGAGCAGGCTTGCCGTCAGGGGCATCAAAATGGGCAAAAGACTGTTTATGTTGTTGCAAAAAATCCGCCATGGACGCGGGGTCAACATAGGGTATTTGCGCAAAAACCTTAAAGCATTTCAAAAAATTAAAGCCTTGCGTATATCCCGCGTTGATATTTTTAATAACTATAAACAAAATCTGGCTAACGGCTTAGGAATGTCAAGGCCAGCTCTTTTTGACAGGGCTTCAGCCCAAAACATAGCAAAATTATCCGTCGGGAGAGCTCTCAAAGCCGCAGAAGGGATAAAAACGGGAGTTGAGTCCGTGCTGCCCACCGTCACTTTTGACGCTAAAAAAGGCTTGTTTACGGCCGATACAAAAGCCGCTTATTTAAGAAGCCAAAGCCGCATGAAAATAGAAGTAAAGATACCGGACAGCGGCGGTACTCCTATACGCCATGAGCTTGGCATGCCGGGCGGAAAAGTAAAAGAAATAACGGAAACTATGAGTACCCTCAATAAAGCGGTAGCAGAAGCAAACAGGAATAGCCCTAAGGCCAGTATAAAAGGCTCGCAATACCGCAAAACGATAGCAAACCTTGTTAGAGAAGATCTCTATAAAACATCAGCCGCCAATACGGAAAAAGGTCTTAACACAATTAACGATTTCCTCAATGATTTAAGCAAAGGTAAAGGCGCTTTTGCAAACTTCCCCAAAGAAATATCTTTATATAATCCCGAGGTTATGGCTCAGGCCAAAACCTCGGGCCCGATATCTGCCACTTTTGTATCAACTACGAAAGGAACGGTAACTCCGCTTAATCTTGACGTTTCAATAGGCAGAAAGATACCCGGCGTGAGAACAAAAGATATCGGCGGCATTGTCTTTAAGGAAGAAAAAGGCAAAGTTACCCTTAATATGATTATGCGAAACGGCAAAGAAGTAACGCCCAGCTTTTTCAAAACGCATCTGCCCGAAGGCGGGATAAAAAATTGGGCCGAGTATGCTTCGGCAAGCGGCGTTGACCTTAACCTTAAATTTGCTCCCGAAAAAGGCTTAAACGGTTTTGCAAAAGGACTGAATACGTTTGGTGCAAGATATGTCCCCAAAGATATCAGATTTGGTACCAATGCCCCCGTTTTTATGTCCGGTAACGGCGGGCAAATAGCAAAAACCGGCCTTACTTTTGATACCGGCAGGCAATATAAAGGCATAAGCGCAGTAATTAACGAAACTGGAAATGTATTATTGAAAGGTGTGAACAAAACTTTAGGCATAGGAAAGAAGAGTTTTTGGCTGCCTAAAAAAGAGTTCGGCAATTTTACCAAAATGATGGCTGGGTCAGATATTAAAAAGCCGCTCTCGCTTGTAATAAACGGCTCAAGAAATAAAATAAATACTCTATATTTCTCTTCCTTAATATCATTGGGGCCCGCTTCTACAAGCTTAATAAGCCCTCTTATGGAAAATTTTGAAAATATTACAAACAGACAAGCCACTACCGTAACTTTGCTTTTGCCTTATGCCGCATCCTTTTTCTCGCCGGTTTTTACGCCTTTTGTGAAAAAGTACGGCGCGGCTAAAATCTTTATGGCAAGCATTCTCACGTCAACTACCGCTTTAGCTCTTAACGTTAGCACAGGCTACAGCGGCTTTGGGGGCATACACCGCGGAAACGAAAATAATCCCCCTCTTTGGCCGCTTCTTGTTTCTTCTGGAATAATAGGCGCGTCCTCCGCTCTTATAAGGGCGTCCTCTTCGCCTTTAATGACTACTTTGGCGGGCGGAGGCGGAACCCTTAAATCTAAGGCTTTGAAAAATGTAAGCTCATTTATGATGATTATTCCCCCTCTTTTGTTTAGTATTCCAAATATAGGCAAGGAAAAAGAATATTATACTCGCCCCGACGGCGGCCTTTATTTGAGCAGTACCAATATGCCTATAGAAAAGAAAATGACGGACTTTGCAATATTTAGTCCTATAATAGGTCTTCTTTGCTTAAGCGTATTTGCAAGATTAAAAACTGCCAATCTGCCTAAATTTATAGGCGCCGAAGAAGGCTTTAAGTTCTACAAAGCTACAAAAGCCGCCACACCCACTTTCCTTAATTCGGCAAAAGGCCTCGGGCTTGAAACATGGCGCTCCCTTAAACCTCTTACTATGAAAGAGACTTTGCCTGCTCTTGCCACCGCGGTACTGCTTAACGGGGCGGAAGGTTCGCTTCTCTATACTTACGGGATAAAACGCAGCGACGAGAAAATAAGAAAAGTGGTCAATAACAACGTTTGGGTGCCTATACTCGCTGCGGCTACAGTAGCTTCAACGGCTTTGCCTTTCAGGTTATATTCTAAAAAGGTATTAAATCTTATAGGCGGGGAATCGGCTATTGCTTATAAAAGATTATTTGCCTTTTCTACCATTACGGCCGCCGCCGGCGGAATGATTATGTATAAAAGCGAGTCAACCCCTTGGTTCTACGTAGGGCTGGGACTTACTTCTTTGGGTTTTGCCTCAGGTTCGGGCAGTTTGATGTATATGGGTAAAAGCAATATAAGAGCGGCTGGTTTGAGCGAACTTATGGAAGTCAAATACCAAATAGTTGACAGTGGAACAAGCATAGGTTTTGCGCTTACCCCCACTTTGTTTAGCTCTATGGCAGATATAAAAGTGGGAATGAACGGGGTAAGCAAAAACGACGCTTTGCAGAAAAGCATGGCCATACCCCTTGGTTCCTTAGGTCTTGCGGCGATTTTTGGCGCAAGAACGGCGGGGCTGTTTTCAAACGTTCCCTTTACCGGCGTATTTACCGGCGCAAAGTTGATAAGCAGCCACGGCAAACCCTTTGAGAGTTTGCAAAAACCGAGCATATCCAGTTATAATATACCGGAGGTTAGAAACCCCTTTGCCGTCCCTAGTCCGGCAATTAAGCTTCCCGAAACGAATACTCCGATTGTAAATTTGATGATGCCGCCGTATTTGCGCCAAAGCCAAATTGACGAATATCTTGCAAAAGATGAAAAAAATAATATAATAAAAGCAGGGGACGACGCGCTTGGGGAAACGATTGGGAAAAAAGAGGGTAACAAAGTCGGTGACAGTAAATAAAGTCAGGAAAATAATAGATAAGCGTTTGTAAATAAAAAAAGCGGCTCTTTTCAAAAGCCGCTTTTTTTTATCTTTTAATAAATGCTTTTAGGGAATGGCGTCCATAATCTTTTTGAGGGATTCTTCGCTTGGCCCGCGGACTTCAACCGTTTTTTCCTTGCCTTTATTTCCTTTGATAATGTTTATTCCTTTGTATCCGACGGAAAAATAATCTGCAAGGAAGGTTCTTATAATGTCGTTGGCCTCGGTGTCAAGCTTCTTTGTTTTTACTTTTACGCGCAGCACGCTGCCTATCCTGCTGACGACCTCGTTTTCTCCCGTTGTGGAAATAACGCGAACTTTAATAATCATACTTCCTCCAAATTACTGCAAATTATTAAATATCATCTTATCCGCAAGCCTAATCTTGTCAAAAGGCGCGCGCCGACTTTACTTTAATTAACCGAAAATCGCGCTGCCTATACGCGGTAAATTTGAGCCTTCTTCTACTGCCGTTTCGTAATCTTCGCTCATACCTAAAGAAAGGTAATCGCTTTGGGTAAAATTTGCGTCAAAAATTTTCTTTACTTCTCTAAAAAGCTTTCTGAGTTCTTCTTTATCGCGCGTTTGCGGAGCTATGGCCATAATTCCGCGCAGTTTTATGTTTTCGCAGGATTTTTTTATTTCTTCTATTAACCCCTGCGCCTGGTCTATCGCGCAGCCGCCCTGTGTATCTTTGGCGGTAAGTTTTATTTGCAAAAGGCAGGGTATTTGCTTTTGCGCCCTGGCGTTTATCTTACGGGCAAGCTCAAAAGAGTCAAGCGAACATATAAAGTCAAAACTTTCAAGCGCTTTGCCTACTTTGTTGCTTTGAAGACGGCCTATAAAAAACTTTTTTGTGTTAAAAGAACTTAAAGGGGGTTTCCCCCATTTTTCAAGCGCGTCCTGCAGGCGCGATTCCCCGACCGCAAAGACAGCCCTTGCGCCAAGCAGAGAGGCAATATCTTCCGCTTTGGCATATTTAGTTACCACTAAAATATTAATTTGTTCCGCTTTCCCGCCGCTTTTAAGGCGGGCGCGCTCTATATTTTGCAGAACTTTATCATACTTTTGGACTATGCCGTTTGCGCCCATTGATATATTGTATCAAAATTTGATAAAATCGGCAAACGTTCCAGTCGTTCCCTAGTGGTTTTGCAAAGTCCAAGTCTGCGGTTTTTGCGCGCTTGTAACAGGCGCTTTTATGCCTGGCAGTTTGGGCAATAACGGATAAGATGCGTTTAAGGGCAGGATTTGTTTTGCCCTTTCAATAAAGGAGGGCATTTGCACTTTTAACGGCGGCGTTTTAACGTTAACTTTCGGTTGAAGCAGGAAAGGAGATGTCTTTGCATTATAAGGCAAAATCTCTGCTGCCTTCTCAAATGTGGGCATGCTCGGCGCGACAGGGTTAATCCCATTAACGGAATAGCCGTCCACAAGGCCTTTTGTAACGCCGATAGTGCCCGCAGGCAGTATAAGAGCTGCGTCTTTGAAAGTGGTTGTAACGTCTGCTGCCAGTTGTGTTGCTACGAGAACAGCTTTCTTAAGATTAGATTTCTTAATAATACCCGCGGTGCGGGCCGCCAGAATGCCGGCCGCGCCCATGCTTACCATAGGCATCCAAAGATTTTTTTGTAAAGCGTCGTTGCGGGAAAGGCTTTTATCGTTTTTTACCATTCTGTCTGCGTTTCCGCTAAACAGCATAGGGACGGCCGCAAGCCCCAACTGAGATATCGGGAAAGTAGTTTTATAGCTTGTAATTACTTCCTCTGAGAACTTTGCCGCCTTAAGATTGTCTATGCCCATCCAAAGGGCGCTGTTTGTGGCGTTTGCAAAACCGGCAGAAGCAAGCGCAAGACCGGTATAAAACATAGCGGGATTATCCTTAAAGCCGTACATTAAACCGCCGCCCAAAGCCGCCGTGCCCAAAGAAAAGCCGAATATCCTTCTGAATGTGGCGGGGTTAGCTTCCCCGCCGAATAATTTAGTTACACTTTTGGAGGACATCCTGACTGCAAAGCCTGTTGCGGCTATGGTGGCCGCAGTAAGCAAAGGCGCAAAAATGTTGTTTACGCCGGAGGCGCGGATATACTCGTCGCTGCGTTTTTGGGAGTATTTGAAAAGTATGCTTGATTCCGCCCCCGTCATCATAAATGCCGTTGCGGTAGGGATAAGAATATCGGCTTTTTTGAATAATAATGCGGTGCTGTGACCGCCTTCTTTGAGAACGCCTCTCATAGAAGCCAGCGCGCCTGTTTTTGTGCCGTCTTTTATTAAAGAAGCAAATTTATAGTTTTTTACCCTGCCTATATCCGAAGGAAATTTTGACGCCATTATTTTATAAGCGGCTAGTCCTGACATTGCCGCTAAAATCGGGTAGGCAAAAGAAAAGTCTAAATATTCTTTTTCTATAGGTTTTCCGGTACTGCTGAAATAATAACTGCCGTCAGGCTTTGTATAGTATTTTTTTTGCTTATAACTGCCTCTGATATAACCCGGCATTTGGAAGAAAAGAGGAGGCGTAATCATAACAAAAGAGCTTAAACTCTTAAATGCCATTGATTTTAGAGTATTGCTTTTGCCGCCCACTTGCGTAATAAGCGGCGTAAAAGAAGAGCGCGTTAAGGCCGAAGCCACGCCTATTAAAGCCGCCGAAACATAAAGAGGATATATGGAAGGATTATCGGGATTGCCGCGGTGTATATGTCCCCCGCCGTGATAGCCGAAAAATATCGGAAGCAGCGTCGCCGCGGAAGCGGTGGCCATACTGCCTGCCAGCAGTTTAGTCGCGCCGTAGCGTTTTACAAAAGGCGTTATTAAAGGCGAAAAAAGCGAAGCCGCGTACGGGAAGGACAGGGTAATTAAGGTGGCCTGTTTTTCGTCAATTTTCTCAAAATTTTCCGCAAGAGGGCTTGCCAAACTTGTTGAGGCCGCGCTTAAAGAAATAAAGGAAGTGTAATTTAAGGTGGACATTTTATTAGGGCTGCCGCCTATGCTCATATTGAGCGGGGCGAGATTTTTCCAGGAACTGCTTTCCATAAGTTTTGCAAAATTGCCCAATTCTTTTTTAGGCAGATTAAAAGTGCCGCCCTCTATTATAGGGCCTTTATCGGCGTTAACAAAACCTATCACGCCGTCGTTTCTTATTAATGAGTTAATGCCCTGGTATTTTTTACTTGTGCTGAAACGCAGATCTGTTTTTATATGTTGCCCGTTTCTTTCAAGCAAGAAATTTCCTTCCGCAGCAAACTGCTTGTCTTTGCTTATAAACTTTGAAGAAGCCCTATGCCAAATATTTTTGAAGCCGGACACCTTATCTCCAGCCGGAGCAAGTTTTAACCTTAAAGGAATATAAGAAGAGCTTTCATAAGAATATTCCGCAAGATTTTTTATTTCGCTTTCGGGAATGGGAAGCTTAAAAAACGCCGGTTTTACTATGTCCCCGTTTTTGCTGAGAATATGCAGATCGGCCAAACCGTTTTCCTTGGTGGCAATTATTACGCTTGCCATATCTTTTGTTTTTATGCCCGGTATTTTTCTGCTAACTTCAAAATAAGCCGGAGCAGGGGTTAGCGTTTCTTTAAGAGTATTATATATGGTTAAGGGTATTTTCCCGTTGGCGGTTTTTGCGGGAAGTTCGGACGGAACAAAATTAAGTTCTTTTATTTTTTCTATTTTCTTAATAAAACCCGGGACAGCGGAGGTTTCAATTTCTGCTTTGATAAAATCAGATTTAATTTGTGCGCCCACGATTTTTCTGTATACGCTGCCTTTTACATTGGTAAGACCGCCGTGATTATAAGTAGTGTTTATTCTTGCAAGAGCGCCGTTTAGGATATTGTGGATTTGTTTGCCCTCTTTGGAGGACATCAAAGACTCTTCCATCTTAAACGCCCCCGCTTTGGAGTCATAAGTTACGGCTTTAAGCGCTTTGTCTATAGCAGCGCCGACAATAATTCCGGAGGCGGGTTTGGGGGCCGCCGCTTCTGCAAAAGCAAGCGTTTGGCCGGTGATATTTTTTGCGGCGACTGGGTTTAACACGTTTGCTCCGCCTGTTACGCCTATTGCGCCTAAGAACGGCCTGGGGAGTTTGGACCCAGCGTTTGCAAACAAAGGTAGGTCGGGAGCGGCAATTTTAATATGATTCTTAAAGGAGTTGAACCTTTCCAGCCTCTTTATCCTCTTTGCTTTTATCTTTTGAAAAGCCACGATATTATTTTTTAGAAAAACCATGCGGGACACGCCTTTTAGACGGCTGAGCTTTATTATGTTGTATATACGCGTGCCTAAAAGCGCTAAATCGTAGAAGCAGTATATAGTAAAAATAATGTCTGCGCCTTTTGCTAAATTAAGGTAAAGTTTGGCTTGTTTATAATTCCTTTCGGCAAATGTAAAACGGGCGCTGTCTATTACGGCATATTTCCCCAAAGAGGCTTTTTGTATCTGCGGGTAAATTCCCAGGATAGAGGTATCTATAAGTTTTTCCTGGTTGGCGGGAACGTCGCTTAAGTGCATATTTATAAAATATTTTGCAATTACGGCCGCCCTGTCTAAGCCTTCCTGCGCGGCATAGGCGTCCAGGTTAGCCTTAGAGGTATCTGCAATTCTTTGCGATTTGAGGGCTTTATTTTCATTTGCCGTTTCAATACTCCCGTCTTCAAGAAAAAATTGTTCGCCTATCATTTTAATCGGCAATGTGTATTTTTCGGCCCCGCTTTTACCGCCTGCCAAAGCGCCCGCCAGAAAGGGAGCAATACCGTCGCATTCAATAATAAATCCCTTTTCTTTGCCTAAAAGGGATTTATCTAAAATAAACTCGCATTTTTCAACGCCGAAAGTCCTAAGCATTTCCAAGCTTTTGGGTGAGCCGTCTTCGGAGAGCATTAAAGCTATATCGTACCAAATGTTTCCAGTTTCACCTCCTTCGGTGGAATATTGGCCGTTTTGCGAAAGCGGGCCAAGCAGGGAGCCATTCCTTTCTATTCTATTTTTAACCGGAGTTTCAAAGGACAGGTCAGGGGTTTGCTTCTTTTGCTCTTTGCTTGTGGCGAAGGCTAAAAAAGAACGTGCGGCCTCATAGCCTTCCATTGATAAAATAGAGGCGAAACCTATGCTCGCTACCTGCGTGGACGCGGGTGATGAAAGGGCTTTTGACATAAAATTTTCTATCAGATATGCGTCGGGGCCTTTTGCCGCAGAGTCCTTGCTCAAAACGGCAAGCCCGTAAATTGAGGCTATTTCAAGGTTGCATTGACCTTCTTTAAGGCATCTCTTGCTGTTTTCTTCCAGTTTATTTCGGAAGAGAGATAAAAGAATATCTATCTGCTCATCTGTAAAGATATTGTCGCTTAGAGGATAATGGGTAAGTAAATCCGAGGAAACCCATAAAACTGTGTCGGCCGCTTTATTTTTATTTTTCTTATATATTGAGAAATATTCGTTTATCAGCGCGCGCAGGTCTTTGAGGAGTTCCTGATAACTTTCCTCCAAGAGGGAGTCATATTCCCTGCTGTAAGCATCATAATCTTCCTTAACGTTAGATAGGGCGTTTGTTAACTGTTCGTTAAGGCTCTGGCTTGCGGATTTATGCCACGTGTCAAGTTCATTATAGGATTGCTGCCTTTTGCCTTCCAAATCCGGATATTGTTTTATGGCGGTATCTATTTCTTCTCTGTTTTTCTGATATTCTTTGTCCAGCAGTTTGTAAGTTTTTGAAAATTCAGATTTTATATTTGCTTTATATTTAGACGAAAACTCCCCAAATTCTAATTTCTCCTGGGGAGTTTGATTGCCTAAATCCTGTGCTGGATTGTAGATATATTTTGTAAAGACTTCAATTTGTATTTCTTTAAGGCGCTTTTGGGTTGCGTCCCCTTCATATAACCTGGGGGTAAGATTTGAGTAAGTATCAATAATAGGAGAGTTTTTTGCTTGCAAGAATTTTTCCTGCATTTTATCAAGAGAGCTATTAAGTTCTTGGTTATCTTTAGGAAGTGCTTGCGAAAAAACTTGCGAAAAGCCCTCAACGGTTAAGTTGATAAATAAAGTGAAAGAGATAAATATTGCGACAGTCCTGCGCAAATATAAAGAACGAAGTAACGAAAACATCAGATGTCTCCTCAAGCTGTAGTACTGTTGCTATAAGTTCATTCTATACCTAAAACTGTTGTCTGGCAAGAGACTTTAGACCTATGCCCTATATAGGACTTTAGACCTATAAAATTTATTTTTCAGACGGTAATTTTAAGCGCAAAAGCGCGGCGTTAACTTAAAAATTAACGCCGCGCTTTATCTGATTTGACAAACTTTACTTATTTTTTATTTATTTGCGAATTATTTTTGAGCCTCTTCCACAGCAACCGCAACTGCTACCGTTGCGCCTACCATGGGGTTGTTGCCCATGCCGATAAGGCCCATCATCTCAACGTGCGCCGGCACGGAGGAAGAGCCCGCAAACTGCGCGTCGCCGTGCATGCGGCCCATGGTGTCGGTCATGCCGTAAGAAGCGGGGCCGGCGGCCATATTGTCGGGGTGCAGGGTTCTGCCTGTTCCCCCTCCGCTTGCAACGGAGAAATATTTTTTGCCGTTCTCAACGGCCCATTTCTTGTAAGTGCCCGCAACAGGGTGTTGGAAGCGCGTTGGGTTGGTGGAATTGCCCGTTATGGAAACGTCAACGGACTCGTGGCGCATAATTGCAACGCCTTCGCTTACGTCGTCTGCGCCGTAGCATTTTACTTTGGCCCTGTCGCCTTCGGAAAAAGCTTTTTCGTTTACGATTTTAAGTTTGCCGGTATAATAGTCGTACTCCGTTTCAACATGCGTAAAACCGTTAACGCGCGAAATAATGTAACCCGCGTCCTTGCCAAGACCGTTCAAAATTACTTTAAGGGGTTCTTTGCGCACTTTGTTTGCGGTGCGCGCAATGCCTATGGCGCCTTCGGCGGCGGCAAAACTTTCGTGTCCGGCCAGGAAGCAGAAGCATTTGGTATTTTCCCTTAAAAGCATGGCGCCCAAATTGCCGTGCCCAAGGCCGACTTCGCGCTGGTCGGCGACCGAGCCGGGTATGCAAAAACTCTGCAGTCCCACGCCGATTTTTTCGGCCGCGTCTGCGGCTGTTTTTGCGCCGTCTTTTATCGCTATGGCCGCGCCGACGGTGTAGGCCCAGACGGCATTTTCAAAAGCAATGGGCTGTATCCCTTTTACTATTTTATCAACGTCAATGCCCGCTTTATCGCAGATTTCTTTTGCCTGCTCAAGGGAGGTTATGCCGTGCTCTTTTAACACGGAATTTATTTTATCAATTCTTCTTTCAATGCCTTCAAACGTAATCATAATATTATCTCCCTTTAATTACTCTTTGCGCGGATCAATTTTCTTGACGCCTTCGTTGAAACGCCCGTAAGTGCCGATATTCTTTTCAAAAGCTTCTTTTACGTCGGTGCCTTTTTTGACGGCGTCCATCATCTTGCCCAAGTTTATAAATTTGTAGCCGATGATTTCATTGTTTTTGTCAAGCGCGGTTTCAAGCACGTAGCCCTCGGCCATCTCAAGATAGCGCGGGCCCTTTTCCTGCGTGGAGTACATGGTGCCCACCTGCGAACGCAGGCCTTTGCCCAAATCCTCCATACCGGCGCCTATGGGCAGGCCGTCGTCGGAATAAGCGCTCTGCGTGCGGCCGTAAACAATTTGTAAAAACAGTTCACGCATGGCGGTGTTTATAGCGTCGCAGACAAGATCGGAATTTAAGGCCTCAAGGATTGTCTTGCCGGGCAAAATTTCGGCAGCCATGGCCGCGCTGTGCGTCATGCCGCTGCAGCCCAAAGTTTCCACCAAGGCTTCTTTTATAACGCCGTTTTTGACGTTAAGAGTAAGTTTGCACGCCCCCTGCTGCGGCGCGCACCAGCCCACGCCGTGCGTAAGGCCGTTGATATCGGTAATTTGTTTTGCTTTAACCCATTTGCCTTCTTCGGGTATGGGGGCCGGCTCGTGTTTTGCGCCTTTGCAGACGCTGCACATAGCCGAAATGTGAGGGGTACACTTTTCGCAGCTCATAGAATTCTCCTTTAGAAAGTTACTTATATACATTTTATCATTTTACGGCAGCCTGTAATATAATCCCCAAATACGTACGGCGGGACTTTGCGGGGTTTTAATAAAAACAATTGTGTTGCGGGCCGAATTTTCATAAACTATGTTAAGATAGTTCGCTAGAGGGGTGCAATATGAGAAAAGGTTTTACTTTAATTGAAGTGTTAATTGTAGTCTTAATAATAGGTATACTTGCGGCCATTGCTTTACCGCAGTACCAGCTTGCAAGGGATAAGTCGGAGTTTCAAACATATCGCTCCTTAGTTAAAACGATAGCCGAAGCGCAAAGAAGATACTATCTTGCCACGGGGGTATGGACCAGCCAGGTTAACGACCTTGACGTTACTCTTCCCGAAGGCGGAACTCCGTTTGCAATAGCCCCTCATGCCAACGGCGTTTTGTTTGAAAAATGGTATTGTTATTTAACGTCTGCAAGGTCAGGAGCCGTATCTGCGGGCGTATATTGCGGCAATAACTCTTATTGGGGCTATGATGAATTTACGTCAAATACCGCAGGCGTGCCGAGTTATCATAGCAACATGTGCGTTGCCTCAAGCACCGATGCGCGCATAACGCGTTTATGTAAAGCCCTGGACAGCACACTCTATATAAACGCGAATTTGTATGGTCCCAAGGGAACCAAAACAGGATTTGATTATTATAGGCTGCGATAATTTAATTAGCGTAAATTAAATCTGATTTTTTGTAGAACCCTTTTGGTGCAGTAGCATATCACATCTGCTATTACTCTTTAGGTTTTTGTTCTCGGCGATTATTTTATTGCTCCGTCGTTTTCTTATCCCAAAAAGCATAAAACCGTACGTTGTTCCCATCATCAAAAAAGTCCTTTCAATCTTGAGAGGCTTAAGTGTCGTTATATCCAGAAAAACGCATAGCCGTATGAAGTAATATGCTTATTTTTTGGATATATTTCAGTCGTATTACTATGCGCTTTTCTGGATATAACGACAAAAGAACATAAGTGAGAATAAGAAGAAGTGTAAAAGCAGTAAAGGACTTCTTTTGCGAAGTTGTAATCTTCCGTTTAACCTAAGAAGCGAAGCTTGGAATTTGCATAAACTAGCTTATTTGCATATGGCGCGTCTAAGCGCACAGCCAAAAGAAAGCGAAGCTTGGGATTTGCATAAACTAGCTTATTTGCATATGACGCGTCTAAGCGTACAGCCAAAAGAAAGCGAATCCTGGCATTTGCACAAATTAGCTTATTTGCATATGACGCGTCTAAGCGCACAGCCAAAAGAAAGCGAAGTTTGGAATTTGCATAAATTAGCTTATTTGCATATAGCGCGCCGTTGTATTTGTCAATTAGAGCCGTCCTTGCGCGAGGTCGGCAATTTGGGAGAACAACGTCCTCCCAAATTGCCGACACTCGGAAGCAATCTTCCAACCTTGTAGTTTACACATCTTTACCGTTCTTAACTTTGAGGATTTATTTACCTTTCCCATAGCATATGTTTGAGATTATTACATCCACGAATGGATATATTACCTATTGACAAATTATCTATTTTTTTAGTATATTGTATTCTATAAAATATATCCATTTGTGGATGTAACATAATTAAAACTTAAAAAAATGTGGAGAATTGGGGGTTTTTCAGACGGGAGATAGGATTTTATAAAGAACTTAAAAAGAGCCAAAATGTTTTTTTATTAAAAGGACGGTAAAATTTTTTAGCGAGCTTAAAACAGAAAAAACTTTTTTGTTTTGTTGGATAGGATGCAAAAGTTTTGCAATGGGCTTAAGACATTAAGAGGATTTTTTGATTTTTCTAGGAAAACAATAGAATTTTTGTAACAAACTTAAAACAGAAAAAACTTTTTTGTTTTGTTGGATAAGATGCAAAAGTTTTGCAATGGGCTTAAGACATTAAGAGGATTTTTTGACGGAAGATAAAAATTTTACGAAGAATATTAAAGCGAACATAAAAATTTTTCAAGATAAAAATTTTTCTCAAGATTGTAAAGGATTTTATAGTAAAAATAAAATTTATTTCTTAGATCTGTCGGGAAACTGATTTTCAGGACATCGCGTTGTAACTTTTTTCTAAGAAGCAGGAGATAAAAATATGGGAAATTGTCCTTATTGCAATTGCCGGAAAACGGCAAAAAGAGGATTCAGCAAAGGAAAACAAAGATATTACTGCTGCGGCTGCAAGAAAACCTTTAGCGAACATAAAAATCCTTCTTATAAAAAAGAGTGGGTATTTCGTCTTTTTTTAAATAAAACATCTAAGCTTCGCATAGCAAAAATGACGGGGGTTCCTTATTCTTCCGTTTTACGCTGGATAAAAGAGAAGGAGCAGCAGGGGGGCTTTGTCTGTCTGACGACGTTATCGCAAAATTACGCCGAAAAGGGGCTAGTTATGATAAAAAACTTAAAAAAATATCTTAAGGAAGAACAAAAAGGCGAAACCTATGCCTTGCTTTTGACAAGCAAGGGTTCTGTCGCGCTTGACTTAAGATAAGCCGCCGCTCTACTTTTAGTAAAGATTCCGTGCGTTGTGTAAAATTACGCAGGGCTAGATTCCCAGCCAGTAAAAAATATCCCCCCTTATTTAAGGGGAGATATTTTTTTTCATGCAAATGAAAGATAAATTTTATCGCGCAGATATATCAGCGGGGCCGCAAAAGCTCATTTATTTCTTCGTCAAAGCCGAGGCCTAAGTTTGAAGCGCGCATTTTGCCCGTTCCGTCTGAAAAACCTTTTTCGGAACGATTGCCTATCCTGTCCGCCAGCGACATATCTATATCAAAATTATCAGGGGCTTTATTGTTTTTTATTGCGTCCCATTTTTTATTTTCTTTTTCCAGGAACTTTGCAAAAGGTTGGTCCGGATTATTTTTATCGTCTTCGTGGCGGCCTTCAAGCGCTACCTCATAG
>JAEWSL010000006.1 GCA_023398295.1 Elusimicrobiota bacterium
TGCCGCTCCCTGATAATCCCCTTGATTTTCAGCTAAGATTGCCATATGATGATAGACGGTCGGCACCTCAACGGAGGTCGGATATTTCTCCAGAATTTCCTTATAAAGCTTTTCCGCCCGCGGGTAATCTCTAAGTTCGCTTGCGTAGACGTCGGCCGTCATTCTCAAAGCGGCGGCTTTGTAGGGCGTTGAGGGATAAGTTTCGTAAACCTTTGCGTATTGCATTAAAGCGGCCTGATAGTTTTTGTTTTGTCGCTGCCAGTCGCCGTACATAAGTTCCACGCGGTCCTTGTCGTTATAAAGCGGAAAACGCGCAAAGAAATTTATGTATTCCCGCGCCACGGGCTCATAGGTGTCTTTTAAGTCAAGCTTTGTTACGGCGTAGAGGTAGTTATCAAGGCGCTGCTCGGTATTTTCGCCGTTTACTTTTTTTGCCCATGCGGTAAAAAGGGCGTCGCGGTATTTTTTATTTGCGCCTTGGGCGGCCTGTTCGTAGAGTTTAGCGGCCTGCGCCAAATCTTTTGAAGTCGGGTACTCGTACTTAAATTTTAAGAGGTCAAGTACAGCGCAGTCGTAGTTTTCGGCTTTAAGTTCGGCGTCGGCCTTGGCCAAAAGGGCCTCCTGCGCCTCGGGCAGGCTGTAGTTTTTGTTAAGCCAGGCGTCCAAAGCCTGCGCGGCGGCGTCCAGTTGATGTTTATTATCGCTTTGCAGCTGCTTTTTATAAAAAGCGAACTCTGCCGACGGGCTTTGCGCAAAAGCGCAAAGCGGCGTCAAAGCCAAAAGCGTAAGAACAGCGTATTTTTTCATAACAACCCCTTTTATTTAACGATAATTTGTAAATTGCAGATCAAGGCCCATATCTTTATTTTTAAGCAGGGCTATTGTCTGCTGCAGGGCGTCTTTTGACGGGGAAGAAACGCGCAGCTGGTCGCCTTGTATGGAAGCGTTTGCCTTTATTTTATTTTCTTTGATAAGCTTTACTATTTCTTTTGCTTTTTCGGCCGGTATGCCCTGTTGTATTTTAATTTCCTGTTTTGCGGTGCCGCCAAGGGCGGATTCTATTTTTTGCGGCAGGAAGTTTTTTAAGGGCACGCCCCTTTTTGAGAGTCTTGTTAAAAGCACGTCGTAGAGCGCTTTAAGTTTATACTCGTCTGCGCAGGAAATTTTTATTAAATTTTCTTTTGAGTTAAGTTCAAGCGACGGGTTTGCGTCCTTAAAGTCGTAGCGGTTTGCCACTTCTTTTTTAGCTATAGATAAACTTTCTTCCACGATATTATAGTCTACTTTTGAGATTACGTCAAAGGAAAAATCTGCCATAAGCCCTCCTGTTTTGATACTACCATTATATTATTTTATCAGCGTTTATTCTAATTTTAGAGGCGCGCGCGGGGATTTGCCCCGCGTATCGGGGAGTATGCGGGCCTTATGCAAAAATATTGTAGAATGTATTTATCAACCTCATATGGAGCAGCTTAAAATGATAATACTGTGCTTAAACTGCGGAAGTTCTTCCGTAAAATATAGTTTGTTTGACTGGGATAATAAAAGAAATTTAGCCGTCGGCCTCATTGAAAGGGTGGGCTATCAGGACGCTCTTATAACCCAGGAAGTCCCCAATAAAGATAAATATGAAGAAACTTTTTCTTGTCCGGACTTCAAAATTGCCATTGAAACCGTCTTAAAAACTTTAACCGATAAGCGCCACGGCGTCATAAAGGATATGAGCGTCATCAGCGCGGCCGGCCATCGCGTAGTGCACGGCGGCCCGTTGGAAAAATCTATGCTTATTACTCCTGAGATTATAAAACTTCTCAAAGATATTTCCGATTTGGCTCCTCTTCATAACCCTGCAAATGTTATGGGTATGGAGGCCGCTATCGCCGTAATGCCGGATATAAAACACATCGTCATAGCTGACACTGCCTGGCATCAGACTATGCCTGCCAGCAGCTATATGTATGCCTTGCCTTATCAATGGTACGAAAAATATAAAATGCGCAGATACGGCGCGCACGGCACTTCCTATTTATATAACGCAAAACGCGCAAGCGCGCTTTTGGGCAAGAAACCTTTTGACTGCAATCTTATCATATGCCATATAGGCAACGGCTCCAGCATGAATGCCGTTAAAGAGGGCAAGTCCTTTGATACAAGCATGGGGCTTACGCCGCTTGAAGGCCTTATTATGGGCACGCGCAGCGGGGATTTTGACGCTTCGGTCGCTTTCCAGATGATGGAAAGGGAAAATATTGCCCCTCGCGATATGTACACAATCCTAAATAAAAAATCCGGCATTTTAGGCATTACCGAAAAGTATCAGGACAGGCGCGACGTAGAACTCGCCGCCGAGAAAGGCGACCAAAGATGCATACTCGCCATGGAGATGGAAGGATACCGCATCAAAAAGTATATCGGCGCGTATATGGCCGCTTTGGGCCGTATAGACGCAATAGTTTTTACCGCCGGCGTCGGAGAGCGCGGGCCCGCCTACAGGGAACTTGCCCTTAAAGGGCTTGAGGAATTCGGCGTTTATTACGACCACGAAAGGAACTACGCCGCTATGACCAAAAATGCCGAAAGCCGCATCTCCTCGGAAAAATCCCCCGTCCAAGTTTTTGTAATCCCGACGGACGAGGAAGTCGTCTTTGCCGAAGACGTCGCCGCCATTTGCAACGGCACTTACGATATCCATACAAACTTTCACTACAGTTTTGAAGATATCTCTTACCGCAATTCCCTGCGCGACGAAGCTTTGGTAAAAGAACTGGTTAAAAAACCGTTTCTTGAAAAAGCAATCATAAATACGCCCCAGGAAATTTTGACGGCGGCCAAAGCCAAAGCGAAAGCTGCGGCAAAATAGCGTTTTTTTGCCTCTATAGCCGCGCGCGCAATTGCGCGCGCGGC
>JAEWSL010000030.1 GCA_023398295.1 Elusimicrobiota bacterium
AATCGGCCATGGGCTTAGTTTTGTTTTCAATATTTCTTCCCTTTCTGCGGGGAGGAGGTTTTTTATTTCGTTTTCTGCTTACGATAGCTTTTGGTCTGGCCTGCTCGGCAATATGGGTATATCAGGCAAGCGGGACCTATTATAATACGATAGATCAGGTTTACGCCGCCTCCCAAATCCGCGCGCAGGAGCGTCTGGAGGAGGAACAAAAGAAAGCGCAAGAAGAAACCATAAGAAAAGAAGAGCTTAAAAATCCCGGTATGAAAAAGAAAACCAAAGCCGGCGACTACGCCCGCGAACAAGCCCTCAAACGCCGGGAACTTGCCATACAAGCCGAAATAGAGGCAAATAAACCGCCGATAAGTTCCCTGGAAGAGTATAGAGAAAATTTCATAAATAAGGTATCCGTTTACGCCTTGGACTATGACCGTTCAGATATAGAGAATATGGTATGGGCCTACGCTTTTAAGGCGCCTTTTTTAGAATTCAAATATACGTATAAAGAGCAGGCCGTTATGAAATTCCTCATCTGGGCGCTTTCAATATACGGTCTGTTATTCTTTGCGGTGGCAATACTTGAGATGAGGGAAGAACGATGGAATTTGATATAGAACTTGCTTCTTATACCGACATCGGCAAAATAAGGGAAAAAAATGAGGACAGCGTTTTAATCGCGCCGGAGCTTTGCCTCGGCGCGGTGGCCGACGGCATGGGCGGTCATAACGCGGGGGAAGTGGCCAGCAATCTGGCGGTTTCCACCATCAGGCAGATGCTTTTGGATATTAACGCCAAAAAGATCAGCGTTCCCGAAGAGTTTGAAAACGGCCTTCCCGCGATTTCAAGAAAATTGCTTTATGCTTCTTTTGTAGCCAACGCGCGCATACACAGGCTTGCCTCCGAAAATTACAGAAGGCGCGGCATGGGTACGACTTTGAGCGCCGTTTATATAGAGGACGCAAATAACGCCTGCGCCGTACATATCGGCGACAGCAGGATTTACATTTTACGCGGCAGCGATTTGCAGCAGATTTCAAACGACCATTCCTTTGTAATGCAGCAGGTGGCCATGGGCTTAATCAGCAAAGAAGAAGCCGCCAAAAGCCGCATACAAAACGTGCTTACAAAAGCTTTGGGCCTGCGGCAGGAAATTAAGTGCGACGTTATACCGCTTTCGCCGCTTGAGGGCGATGTATATATGATTTGCTCCGACGGTGTAAATAAAGGCATCACCGACAGTCAGATTTTTGATATTATGGCCGATCCGCATCTGAGCCCGGGGAAAATGTGCCAGCAGATAGTAAAAGTTTCCGCTCAAAATGACGGAAAAGATAATGTTTCCTGCGTTATTTTGAAAGTTCTTCCAAAAACAAAAAGAACGTTTTTTGAAACTATTATCCGCAAACTGAAACGTTAAAAAATTGCGGTAAATACGTCTGAAAATAATTAGCAGTCCCGCAAACAGATTGACAAGAATAAAAAATAATGCTAAATTAGCAATATACGCAGGTATTTGCCAGTTTTGATTTTTTCTCAGGCAAAGCCTGAAAACAAAAAAAGTGTTATCAGGAGGATATAAAATGAGCACCGTTAAGATTAAACCTTTGGGCGACAGGGTGATAGTAAGCCCCATTGAGCCCAAGGAAGAAATAAGAGGGGGCATCATCATACCGGACAGCGCCAAAGAAAAGCCCATGCAGGGAAAAGTTATAGCCGTGGGAGAAGGCGCCGTAAATAAAGACGGCAAACGCAATCCTATGGATGTAAAAGCGGGCGATATTGTTTTGTACGGCAAATACTCCGGTACGGAAGTAAAACTTAACGACGAAAAATATCTTATTATGCATCAGGAAGATATTTTCGGCATTATCGGGTAAATAATTTTTCAACGAGGAGAGAGTTTATTATGGCAAAGCAAATAGTATATTCTGAAGAAGCCAGAAGCAAAATGAAGCTCGGCATAGAAAAAGTGGCCGATGCCGTTAAAGTAACTTTAGGCCCCAAAGGCAGGAGTGTTGTTTTAGAAAAGAAGTTCGGCTCCCCTTTGATTATTGACGACGGCGTTACGATAGCCAAAGATATTGAGCTTGAAGACAAGTTTGAAAATATGGGCGCGCAGCTTATCCGCGAAGTCGCCTCAAAAACCAACGATATTGCAGGCGACGGCACCACCACGGCCACCGTTCTTGCCGACGCTTTGGTAAAGGAAGGCATCAAAAACATCACGGCGGGCGCAAACCCGTCCTCGGTTAAAAAGGGCATAGAAAAGGCTGTTAAAACCGTTAAAGCGGAATTAAAGAAGATGCAAAAGCCCGTCAACACCAAGCAAGAAAAAGCGCAGATTGCCACCATATCCGCCAACGATAAAGTTATCGGCGATTTAATTGCCGAAGCTATGGAAAAAGTGGGCATTGAAGGCGTAATTACCGTTGAAGAAGGCAAAACCGCCGATACTACTTTAGAGGTTGTTGAAGGCATGCAGTTTGACAGGGGCTATATATCCCCGTATTTTATTACCGACAGCGAGCGCATGGAGTGTTCGCTTGAAAACTGCGCCGTCATTATTACGGACAAAAAAATATCTTCCATGAACGAACTTCTGCCTTTGCTAGAGAAAATTGTGCAAAGCGGCAGGAACTTTCTTATTATCGCGGAAGACGTTGAAGGCGAAGCCCTTGCAACCTTAGTCGTAAACCGCCTTAGAGGCACGCTTAAAGGCTGCGCGGTCAAAGCCCCCGGCTTTGGCGACAGGCGCAAAGAAATGTTACAGGATATTGCCACCCTTACCGGCGGTGAAGTTATCAGCGAAGAGCGCGGTCTTAAACTTGAAAACGCCACCCCCGAAATGCTCGGCGAAGCCAAACGCGTTATTATTGACAAAGAAAATACTACCATCGTAAACGGCGGCGGCAGCAAAGAAGCTGTTGCGCAAAGAACCTCTCAAATAAAGAAACAGATTGAACTTTCCACGTCCGATTACGACAAAGAAAAACTGCAGGAACGCCTTGCCAAATTAAGCGGCGGCGTTGCGGTAATCAATGTTGGCGCGGCAACGGAAACGGAACTTAAGGCCAAAAAAGCCAAAGTGGAAGACGCCAAAAACGCCACCAAAGCGGGCGTTGAAGAAGGCCTTGTTCCAGGCGGCGGCGTGGCTTTAGTCCGCTGTGAAAAGGCGCTTGAAGCGCTTAAAGAAAAAGACGACGATGTCCAAACGGGCATAAATATCGTAAAGAAAGCTCTTACCGCTCCGTTAAGACAGATTGCCGAAAACTCCGGGCTGGACGGCTCCGTCGTGGTTGAAAAAGTGCGCAATCTTAAAGGCAACGAAGGTTTTAACGCCGAAACGGATACTTACGAAGACCTCCTCAAAGCCGGCGTAATTGATCCTGCCAAGGTGGTAAGAAGCGCGCTTGAAAACGCGGCTTCAATTGCCGCCACGGTGCTTTTGACCGAAGCCCTTGTGGCCGATAAGCCAGAAAAGAAAGATGCGGCCCCCGCCATGCCTCCTATGGGTATGATGTAAGCCGTAATATAGCGCAATATAAATTGAAAGCTGTAAAAGGGACGGCGCAAAAAAGCGCCGTCCCTTTTTCTATAAAGCGCGGCAACGGCGGCGGGTGCGGCAATATAAAACCGCCGTAAAAAAATATGGCGCGCATAGGCATAAAAATTGTAAAATATATATGAACTTAAATCAGAGCGCGAAGGTTTTAGCTCTTCGGAGGAAATATGTCAATTAAAGTAGGTATTAACGGCTTTGGCCGTATCGGACGTTTTGTTTTCAGGGCTGCGCAGGAGCGCAACGATATTGAAGTTGTGGCTATCAACGATCTCTGCCCTGTTGACTATTTGGCTTATATGCTTAAGTACGACACTATGCACGGCCAATTTCAAGGCACGATTGACGTGGATATGGAAAAAAGCCTTTTAATCGTCAACGGCAAAAAAATCAGAATAACTGCCGTAAAAGATCCCGCGGAACTTGCGTGGGGCGAAGTCGGCGCCGATTACGTGGTTGAGTCAACGGGCCTCTTCCTTACTAAAGAAAAAGCCGCCGCGCACATTAAAGCGGGCGCAAAGTACGTCGTAATGTCGGCCCCTTCAAAGGACGACACGCCTATGTTTGTCTGCGGCGTTAACGAAAAATCTTACGTAAAAGGCACACAATTTGTTTCCAACGCTTCATGTACAACCAACTGCCTTGCGCCTCTGGCAAAAGTTTTACACGACAATTGGGGTATTACCGACGGGCTTATGACCACGGTCCACTCCACTACCGCGACGCAGAAAACTGTTGACGGTCCTTCTTTGAAAGACTGGAGAGGCGGCCGCGCGGCCAGCGGCAATATTATTCCTTCTTCTACCGGAGCGGCAAAAGCGGTGGGCAAAGTTATCCCTTCGTTAAACGGCAAATTGACGGGTATGTCAATGCGCGTTCCTACATTGGACGTTTCGGTTGTTGACCTAACGGTTAACCTTGCAAAACCGGCTAAGTACGAAGAAATCTGCAAAGCCATGAAAGAAGCCTCCGAAGGCGAACTTAAAGGCGTTATGGGATACACAGAAGACGCCGTAGTTTCCTCTGACTTTTTGGGCTGCGCGCTTACTTCAATCTTTGACGCAAAAGCGGGCATCGCTTTGACGGATACCTTCGTAAAAGTCATCTCCTGGTACGACAACGAAATAGGTTATTCCTACAAAGTTCTTGATTTAATTGCCCACATGGCAAAAATCAACGGTTAGTTTTCAAAACGGCGCCTCTTCGGGGGCGCCGTATTTTTTTCGGGGGAAAATAAAATGAACTTAAACGATATTGTAAAGATGCAGGATATTGACGTTAAGGGTAAAAACGTCCTTATGCGCGTTGACTACAACGTGCCCGTAAAGGACGGCAAAGTTGACAATCTCAAACGCATTTTAGCGACTGAAAAAACGATTAAATATTTATTAGGCAAAGGCTGTAAAATAATTTTAATTTCTCATTTAGGCCGTCCCAAGGGCAAGGCGGTGGCGGAATTTTCTTTAGCGCCCGTTGCGCCGGAAGTTGAAAAAATTATGGGCGCAAAAGTGCACTTTGCAAAAGACTGCGTTGGGCCCGAGGCTCAGGCGGTGGTAGCTTCCGCAAAGAAAGGCGAAATTGTTTTGCTTGAAAATCTGCGTTTCCACCCCGAGGAAGAAAAAAACGATAAAGAATTTGCTTCAAAACTTGCAAAATACGGCGATATTTTTATACAGGAAGCTTTCGGCACCGTGCACCGCGCGCACGCCTCAACAAGCGCGATAACGGAATTTCTGCCCTCTGCGGCGGGCTTTCTTATACAAAAGGAAGTGGAGTTCCTGGGCGGCGCGCTTGAGGATCCCAAACGTCCTTTTGCCGCAATTATCGGCGGGGCGAAAGTATCAGATAAAATTATGGTCCTTAAAAACCTGCTTGAAAAAGTAAACGTCCTTTTCATCGGCGGCGGCATGGCCTATACCTT
>JAEWSL010000026.1 GCA_023398295.1 Elusimicrobiota bacterium
CTCCACCACTCAGGCGGTGGTGGCAAGCATGGTTTTTATTTTAGTGCTGGATTATTTCTTAACGGAGATCTTAAACGCTGTTGGCATATAAGCCTTAAAGCGGGTTTTTAGATGATAAAAATAGAGAACTTAAAAAAATCTTTCGGCCAAAAACACGTCTTAAAAGACGTGAATTTGGATATAAAGGAAGGCCGCGTTACCACCATAATAGGCGGCTCGGGCACGGGCAAAAGCACGCTTATAAAATGCATAATACGCCTGCTTGAGCCCGAAGGCGGCCGCATCATTTTTAACGGGCAGGATATCACCCATATTTCCAAAGAGATGGAGCTTGCCGATTTAAGGCGCAAGTTTGGCTATTTATTTCAGGAGGGGGCTTTATTTGACTCTTTAAGCGTAGGGGAAAATGTTGCTTTTGGCCTCAAATATTTAACTGATACGCCAAAGAGCGAGTACGCGCGCATAGTAAAAGAGAAGCTGGCCTTAGTCGGCCTTGAGAATATTGAAAACATGCGGCCTTCGGAACTTTCCGGCGGTATGAAAAAGCGCGTAAGCCTTGCGCGCGTTTTAGCTACCGAGCCTAAGGTTATCTTGTACGACGAGCCTACAAGCGGCCTTGATCCGATAATGTCTCAAATTATAAACGAACTTATTTTGGACCTTAAAAAGAAGCTGGGCGTAACCTCGGTCGTAATTACGCACGACATGAAGTCCGCCTTTGAAATTTCAGACGTAATTGCTATGCTCTATGACGGCAGGGTTGAGTATTGCGCAAGCGCAAAAGAGTTTAAGAAAACGGTTAATCCTTACGCAAAGCAGTTTATAGAAGGCACAAGCAAGGGGCCCATACAAATGGCCATAACCGACTAAATTATAATAATAAAGGTATAATGATAATATGACAGCGGAAACTAAAGTAGGTTTATTTACATTTTTGGGGCTGATACTTTTAGGGGCTTCCATATATCTGCTGGGTAATTTTTCCATTTCAAGCGGCTACGATATAAGCGTGCATTTCAGGGACGTTTCCGGCCTGCCCGCCAAGTCAAACGTGCGCCTAAACGGCGTTGACGTCGGCAAGGTAAAAGAACTTAAAATAGTGCAGGGCAACGTAGTCGCCATAGTAAGAATAAACGAAGGCGTCGTAGTTTACCGCGACGCTAAATTTACCATCGCTGCCACCAGCTTAATAGGCACAAGCTATTTGCAAATTGAGCAGGGCACGCCCCAAAGCGGCGTTGTGCAGGCTGGAGATTCCCTGCAGGGCATAAGCGCGCCTTCCATAAGCGATATGGTAAGCCAGACTATGGAAACTATAAATAATCTGGCCTCTAACATAAACGCCAACGGTCAGTTTGCGCAGGATTTGGGCGCGGTTTTGCAAAATTTAAGGCAGCTTTCGGGGAATCTTAACGAACTTATAGTATCCCTCCAGCCGCATCTCACACAGTCCTTTGACGATGTAAGCGAAATTACCGAGTCTTCAAAAGAATTGCTTGCCCAGGTTGAAGAAGGCCAAGGGCTTTTAACGGCCCTTATGAAAGACGAAGAGATGAAACAGGACGTCAAAGAAACGCTTGCCAACGTCAAACAGGTAAGCGAGGACGCCAAAAAATTTATCGGCCGCATGGCCACGTTTAGAATGTTTTGGATTTACGATGCGCGCCTGCAGCCTAACGGCGGGTTCTTTGAGTCGGACTTATCGGTCAAGTTTCTGCCTTCAAACGGATACACTTATTATCGCGTCGGCATAGCCGATATGGGCAACAGGGATAACCTGCCCCGCAATGATAAAGATTTTCGCGGCACGCCAAATAAAATTGACGCGCGCCTTGGCCTCTATAATCAGTGGGCTGATATAGCAGTCGGTATGGTGCGCGGCGCGGGCGGCGCGGTAGTTTCGCTTAAGCCTTTCTATAATACGCAAACCCCGCTGAGGAATATTTCCGTCTACGGAGAAGGCACCGATTTTGGCAGAAACCGCGTCATTAACAACCGCCTTTTTGATAAACCTAATTTAGCCGTAGGCGCGTCCGCCGATATAACAAAAAACATTGCCTTAGGCGTGCGCTACAACGATATGCTTGAAGCGGGCAGCCTGCAGTTTACGGGCTCTCTTACGTTTGAAGATAAAGAGCTTGCCTCGCTTTTGGGCATAGCAAAACTTGCAAATTAACGCTTTGAGGTGCACTCTATGAAATTTCGCACGGTCTACGTTTGCCAAAACTGCGGCTATAAAACGCCAAAATGGCTGGGGCAGTGCCCCGATTGCTCGGCGTGGAACACCCTTGCCGAAGAAGTCGTCGCCGAGCCGACTAAGAAAGAAGCTTCCTCAAAAAAAGCCTTAACAAATTTTTCTTCAGAAATTACTTCCCTTAAAGACGCTCAAGTTAAAACCGAGCAGCGTTTGCCAAGCGGCGTAAAAGAATTTGACCGCCTTGTCTGCGGCGGTTTGGTGGAGGGCCAGCTTACCCTTCTTGCCGGCGCGCCCGGCATCGGCAAGAGCACGCTTATGCTTCAGGTGGCCGCGCGGCTTGCCGAAACAAAAAAAGTTTTATATATATCCGGCGAGGAAAGTTTAAGCCAGATTTCCGCCCGCGCAAAACGCCTTGGCGTTAAAGGCGAGAACCTTTTGCTTTTGTCAGAAACGGATATGCAGGCCATTATTGAAGCTGTTGAAAACGTTAACCCGCAGGTTCTTATCATAGATTCCATACAAACGGTTTATCATCCGCAGCTTAATTCTTCTGCGGGAACGATAGGTCAAGTGAGGGAAAACGCCGGCGAGATTTTGCGCCTCTGCAAACCAAAGGGCATAATAGTCTTTCTGCTGGGCCACGTTACAAAAGACGGCGCTTTGGCGGGCCCCAAAGTGCTGGAGCATATGGTGGACACCGTCTTATACTTTGATACGGAAAAGGATAATATTTTGCGTTTGCTTCGCGCGCATAAAAACCGCTTTGGCTCAACGTCTGAAACGGCTTTGTTTAAGATGACCGCAACAGGCCTTGAAGACGTAGAGGACGCAAGCTCTTATTTTGCGCAAAGTTCACGTTCAAAGAATTTGGCGGGCCGCGCCTACTCAATTTGCGCCGAGGGCACGCGCCCCATATTAACCGAAGTTCAGGCTTTAGTGAGCCCGACAAGATATCCTTTCCCCAGAAGGATATCCACCGGCTTTGACCTTAACCGCGCGCAGATGCTGCTTGCCGCTTTGGAAAGGCATGTCGGCGTAAATTTGGAGAGTAAAGACGTTTATATAAGCCTTGCCGGCGGCGTTAAAATAAATGATTCCGCCCTTGATTTAGCCGTCTGCGCCGCCGTAATAAGCGCCGCGCGCGATATTGTTTTAAGCGGCGATAAAGTGTTTTTGGGCGAGGTCGGCATTTTAGGCCAAAGCGCCCTTGTGCCTATGCTTGAGCGCCGCGTTGAGGAAGCCCGCCGCCTCGGTCTTGATAAAATTTATACCCCCGTTTTGAGCGCGGGATTGAAGAAAGATTTAGCGGGGAAGGTTGTTGAGGTGGGCGATATATTTACGCTGGCTTCTTTACTAAAACCAAAAGCCCCGCGCTAGTGGGAGTCTTTGTTTTATTAACTACATTTGGTGGTAAAGGCAGATAATATCGGGCGCACAATTTCTCATATTTGGGTAAATTTTGATTTTTAGCCTCCTAGAGAGCGTAGAGCACTAATAATGCAGTCCGCGTTTATCCAAAAATGCTTTGTATGCAACGAAAACTTGCGAAGTGATAGTAATGTCCTACCACTAGCAAGTTTGAGGCTGCAGACAACCATTTTTGGATAAACCTGTAAGGCTGCGCTTCCTTTTTGTAAATTCTTTTTATTTTTCTTAGAGGATAGCACTTACTATCCCCGTACAAAAAAATAAAAAGAATTTACTAAAAAGTTCTTTGGCAGCGCGGACGCAAGATTAGTGCTCTACGCTCTCCGGTAGCGAGAGTCGCTCCGCTCCCATTCTTCTTACTACGCGTCGTCGGCTAAAAAATCAAAATTTCCTCCAAATCTGAAAAATCGCGCAGGTAACACAAATGAGCGTTCCACAAACGACCAGCGCGTCTTCGCCGCGCAAAGCAAATTTCCTCCAAATCTGAAAAATAGCGACAGCTTATCACAAATGAGCCTTTGACGAACGGACGGCGTGTTTTGCGCATACATTTTTTCATATAATAAGGGGGAAATGCAAATAAGTTAAACTTCTTAGTTTATTGCTGTTTGCGTTTTTGGAGGGGAATATGAAAGAAAGGTTAATTAAAACAAATACTAATAAGAGTGGCTTTACGCTTATTGAAATGTTAATTGTCGTCTTAATAATAGGGATACTTGCCGCTATCGTGCTGCCGCAGTACCAATTTGCTTCTTATCGTTCTAAATATGCGACGATGTCCTCTTTGGTAAGGGCTCTTGCTAACGCGCAGGAGGAATATTATATGGCAAAAGGCGAGTACGCCCCTTCCGACGAGTATTTAACAGTAGGTATGCCTAAAGAAGGCGCGCCGATAAACGCCGAAGGCCGCCCCGTTATAGGATACGGCGCTTTTAGCGTGGGCGCGGCCTATGCCTCGGGTATATTAATGGACGGGGATGCAAGAGTAGCCTCTTACACTATCTATTACAAAAATAGCGCTAGCAATAATAAAGGGCAAATAAGATGCGTTACTTACGCTTCAAGGCAAAAAATAGGAAACAAAATTTGCGAAAGCGCGGGTGGGGAGCTAAAATCCAGCGCCTCCTGCGGGACTACGGGCAGCACTATTTGCAATCAATATTTTTTGAGCGCCTACTAAAAACCTTTGCTTTCCCGCTCTTGGTTTTCTGGCTCTTCTTTTGCCGGTTCTTTATACGGTGCAGAAGCGTTGGGGGCGGCTCCGTTTGAAGGGGCGGGGCGGTGGCGTTTGAATAGAAAATCCGTCGCGCCGTTTACATATCCTTTTTCAATGCAGAAAGAAAGCAGCGTCGCAAGTATTGTGCTGAAAAGTATTACGGAATAAATTGTATCCTGCAATATATCCCCGCCGATAATCCCGCTTTGCGCCACAAGCGAAGCCAGCACCGCCGTTATAAGCCCTTTGGGCACAAGCGCGGCTGCGACCGCGGTGTCAAGACGGGTTACCTGCTTATCCAAAAAGAAATTTGCCACGGGTATCCTTATTACAAAAATCACCAGCGTAAAGAGCAGCCCGCAAAGCATTGAAAATACGCTTGTAATTTGTATGGCTATGCCGATATAGACGAAGAAAAACGTGCGCAGCACAAAAATAACTTCGCTGAAAAAACTTTTTTCCACCTCGTTAAAAGCTTTGCTCTTTACGTTAATTGTGAAATGTTCCAAAATGCGAAAGCCGTGCATCTTGCGTATTATGCGGATATTGCCCGCCACAATGCCGAAGATAAACGCGCCTATGGCCCCGTCGGAGCCTAAGGTTTCGCAAATTGCGTAGACTATCATCACAAAGGCAAGCGTCAGAAAAATGCCGTTTTCCAGTTTTCTGACCTTGTTTAGAACGGTGGTCCAAAAAATAGCGGCGGCCGTGCCGACTATAAAGGAAATAAGAAATGTGTAGATTATTTTGCCGAAGATTATGCTCGGCTCAAAAGAATTTATCTTTGCCATATTAAGCAGCGTTATGGTAAGCACTATGGAAAGCACGCTGCCGACGGTAGATTCCACCGACAATACCGTTTTCAGCGAGGTTGATATATTTAGCTTTGATACCAAAGGCAGTATTATTGCAAAAGAATTTTCAGCTAAGATAGAACCTAAAATAATTGCGTAAGGCCAGCTGAGCCCCAGGACTATTTTTGCCAAAACCGCCACCGAAAACAATGTGAGCGTGAAACTTGCCGCCGTCAGGGCGGAGCTTTGCGCCCACGACGAGCGTATATGCGAAATCCTAAGCCCGAGCCCGCTTTCAAATAAAATTACGATAAGAAGAATATGCGTAAAAACGCGGTCAACAACGCCAAAATCAGACGGGGAAACAAAATGAAAAACCGGCCCTATTAAAATGCCCAGCAGCATAAGGGGGAGCACTTCTGGCATACGCGTTTTTGTAAACAACACGCCGAAAAAATGCGCCAAAAATATCAGCAGGGCTAATGATAAGATTACGGCTTCCATTTAACCGCCTTTATCCGGAGTTTTAACTTCTTTTTTGCGCTGCGCGCGGTTTTAGCAAAGCGGCGTGTAGAAACGGTTTTGATTATAAGCCTCGTCAAAAACCTGGCGTATTATTTGCTGGCCGCGTTCGTTGGGGTGTATGCCGTCCATGCAGAGATAGTCGGTATATTTGTGTATGCCCAAAAACGCTCCGCGCACGTTTACGATATAAAGCCCGTATCTGCGCGCTATGCTCTCAAGCGTGCGGGAATATAATTCCTGATGACGGTAGATAAGGCTTTTATCGCCCAAAAATTTAAGCAGATTTTCCGCGCGTTTTTTGCAGCTGCCGGTAATCCAGTTAAAATATCTGTCGGAATCTATGGGCGGCAGGTTCATCACAAAAGGCAGTTTGCCCGCGCGGATTATATGCAGGACAATTTGTGTCACCTGCAGCCTAAAATCCCTTAAAGGGGTGTTTGGCGCGTGGTTTTCATTGGGATTTAGGCAAACTTCGTCCCAGTTAAAATCGCAGTCGTTGCCGCCCAGCTCAATTAAGATTGCCTGGGGGGCGTTTTCATTTTCCAAAAGTTTAGGCAGTCTTTGCAAAGCTTTTGCCGAAGTGCAGCCAAATTTAGAACAATCGCTCAAAGCCACTTTATTGCCCGTTGCAAACAGGCTTGCCGCCGTTTCTTTAAGCAGCTTATATTTACCAGAAATCTCGTCTAACACGACGCCTTTTAATATGCTATCCCCCAAGACGCCGATTTTGTTTATAAATTCTGTCATAGAATACTCCTTACTCTCTTCTTAATCTGTTCTCTATACCCGAGAGAGTATACTTATATATTACCAAATTATTATGAGCGTCGTTGTTCTTTCGGGAGGTTTGCGGGGACTACATCGGCCTTAAATTTTTATTTAATCTGTCAATAATCCACAACAGACGTCTGTCGCGGCCTTCGTCGGTTTTAGCGTCTAGATATGCGCGCGTATACGTCTTTCTAACCGACGGCGGCATAGCTTGGAAATTCTGATGGGCGGTTTTGTGCTTCTTTAATAAATCGGTTAAAAAATCTATGTGCTCTTCGGTAATTGAAGGCGTTTTTGGGGCGTCCCAGCGGCCGTTTTCTTTGGCCTCTTTCATTTTTGCTTTGCCGTAAGCGCTCATGAGTCCTTGTTTTTCAAGTTTTTCGGCCGCGGCTTTATTTTTTGCCGACCATTTGCTGTCTTTTCTGCGCTGGGCAAAATATTTTATATAATTTTTATCGTCAATATTTTTTATTTGCCCGTCAATCCAGCCAAAGCAAAGCGCTTCCTCAAGCGCGTCATTTGCGCTTAAGGTTTTTTCGCCGGCGGTTTTCCCGAATAAAAGCCAAACCCCCTGGTCCGAAAGGGCGTTATCTTTAAGCCAATTTCTGAAATCATCGCGGGATACAAATTTCAAATGTTTCATATCTGAGTATATGTTAGCAAATATTGCCGGATATTGCGCGTTTTGCCGGGTCAATAACTGCGTACGTGTCTTTAGTCCTATTTGCACATAGGTCTAAATGTCCTTGCCAAAGGCCTTTAAGTTTTGCAAACTAATTGAGTAGGGGAAAAATGAAAGAGCATGATATCTTGCTTGAGTAATCCGTAAAAGCGGAAACGGACAATTGTTTTTTGACAAAAAGATACGTCCCCGAAAATTCGGCGGTATATTCCATCTTGTTAGAT
Organism: Elusimicrobiota bacterium; assembly: GCA_023398295.1. Taxonomy (GTDB): domain Bacteria; phylum Elusimicrobiota; class Elusimicrobia; order Elusimicrobiales; family Elusimicrobiaceae; genus Proelusimicrobium. Next base: position 7,838 of record JAEWSL010000026.1, read on the forward strand.
TGGAGCGCCTTATACGGTTGTCTTTTAACTTATTTATAAAAGGAATGTGTCAATTTATGAAATGCGCTAAACTTGTCCTGCTTGCGACGGTAATGTTTTGTTCTTTGTTTGCAGTAAACGGGTTCTCCTCGGACTTAAACGATATCAGCCTTGAAAAGTTTAAGACTATGAAGGCGGACGAACTTGAAATAATGAAGCCCCTTCTTTCCGTAAAGAAGGTGTCTTATGTCCCTTATAATTCTGCGGAAGGCAAAGTCTATCTTATAGATATGCATCAGTACGCAAACATCACGCCTTATAGATATCCAAAAGTAAGATTTATCGGCACGCATAATCTTGGCACCTGCGTATTTTTGGGAATTATAGCCAGGAGAAACGGCAAAATAGTTTCCGTAGGCGTGGGGCATGTGGACATTTCTACCGCGATAAAATCTTCGGTAAAGGAGCTTTTGCAAAGCACTGTAAAGAACGGCGACGAGGTTGAAATAGTGCTCATCTCAAAGGAAAGGCCTCTCAAGCGCGCGAGAAAAATATTGGAGGCCGTTTACTCTTACGACAGAAATTTATTTCGCCGGGCAAAGTTTACCGTTGATTTGAAAGCAAGCGCTTCGGTCGCCATAAATTTGAGGACAGGCGCTTTATCCATAGACATAAAGAAAAACAGGGACAATGTTGTCTTCAGCAATTCCAGTTATATTACTTACTCAAGATTAACCGCCGCCAATTTCTGCGACGAGGATAACACCCCGACAATTTTTAAGTAATTAAGTGTTGTTTAGGAAAGTATTACCGAGAGTGGGACTCGAACCCACACGCCCTTGCGGACAATAGTTTTTGAGACTATCCTGTCTACCAATTCCAGCATCCCGGCGAAGAAGTTTTTACAAGGCCGCTTTTGCGGCCGCCTTATTATTCTACCAAATTGCCGCAAATTGTACAATTTGCGCTCTTCTTAACAGGGGGGACTTGCGCGCGCGTGTTATAATATATACATAGCAATCATCACAATAAGCCTGTATATAAGCCTGCCGTACATTCATATGTATGCTTATATATATGCTGCCAAGGAGCGTTTTTTATGGACTTCCAATTGTTTTCAAAAATCAGTTCTCTGCCGGGCGCAAGCGGTCGGGAAGAATTATTGCGCAGTGAGATTATCAAAATTGTCTCTCCCTATGTTGACGAAGTAAGGGAAGACGCTTTCGGTAACGTCATTGCCTTAAGCAAAGCCGAAGCGGGCGATAAAAACCCGCTTAAACTTATGCTTGCCGCCCATATGGACGAGGTCGCAATGCGCGTAAAATATATTGACGCAAACGGTTTTTTGCGTTTCGTTTTAACGGGGGGCATTGATCCGCGCACCTTGCTTTCCCAGCGCGTCATCATACAGACGGAGAATAATGGCAATCTCCTGGGCGTTATCGGCGCAAAGCCGGCCCATTATCTTACCGCAGCCGACAAAACTTCCGCTACAACCGCAGACAGTCTTTTTATTGACACCGGCTTTGGCGCAAAAGCCAGAGAAATTTTCAGCATAGGCGATCCCGTTACTTTGGAGCGTATTCCCGCGGAGTTTGGTTCAGATATGTTTTGCGCCAAAGCAATTGACGACAGGGCGGGCGTATATATTCTTATTGAGGCGCTGAAAGCTCTGCCCGGGAAACACCGCGCCGATATTTATTTTGTTTTTTCTGCCCAGGAAGAATTTGGTTTAATAGGCGCCCAGGTTTCTTCTTTTGCCATAAGGCCCGATATCGCCCTTGCGGTTGATACCACCGGCGCGCTTGACATGCCGGGGATTGCTCCTCAGGATTACGTTCTGGAGATGGGCAAAGGCATAGGCATTACTTTAGTTGATTCCAGCACTATTGCCGATTATAAACTGGGCAAATATCTGCAAAAAATATGCAGGCGGGATAATATCGCTTTCCAGCTGCGCGTGGCCGCGCGCGGCGGCAACGACGCCAAAGTCATGCAAAGAAGCGCAGAGGGCATACCGGTATGCGCCCTGTCCCTGCCCGTGCGCTACATACATTCCAACGTGGAATGCGCCAGCAAGAAAGATGTTGACAGCGCCGTTGCGCTCGTTTCTAAATTTGCCGCCGAATTTGCAAAAAGCGGATTGAAATAATATAAAAGAGTACAAAAAAGGCCCAAGAGCATAAGATTTCGGAGGAACAATGCAAACAGTAAAATCGTCGGTTTTCACTTTAGATAAAAAGCAGGGCAGGTTTTTTAAGATAAAAGATATTTTGGAGGGCAAAAGATATAAACTTTCCGAAACGGATTTTAAGTTTTTAACTTACGGCGATATGGTTTACCGCGCGCTTTGCGCAATACTGTATAATTATGCGCCTCTCTCGGGGCACCCGGGGGGCAGCATATCAAGCGGGCGCATAGTCGCGGGCCTTGTTTACAATAATATGGCCTACGATTTTTCCAAGCCCGACCGTCAGGATAATGATTTGCTTTCTTACGCCGCAGGGCATAAGGCTTTGGGGCTTTATGCAATGTCGGCCCTGCGCGATGAGATAGTAAAAACATACTCCCCGCAGCTGCTTGCCGATGTATCCCGCCGTCTTAGGCTGGAAGATTTGCTTGGCTTTAGGCATTCTTTGGCTTCGGACACAAAATTATTTAAGCAGTTTAACTGTAAATCTTTGGACGGCCACCCAGTTCCCGTTACGCCTTTTGTAAAATTATCAACGGGCGCAAGCGGCGTCGGCGCGGCCGCAAGCGCGGGGCTTGCTTTGGGGGCGGCTGTTGCTTACGGCAAAGACGCGCCGCGCGTTAACGTTATTGAAGGCGAAGGCGGCCTTACGGCGGGCAGAGTGGCCGAAAGTCTTGCCGCGGCCGCGACGGCCGGGCTTGATAATTTAATTTTTCATTTGGACTGGAATCAGGCCTCCATTGAAAGCGATAAAGTTACCGCTGAAGGCGGCCTGCGAGGAGATTATACCTGTTGGACGCCGGCGGAGCTTTTTTACATCAACGGCTTTAACGTTATAGAGGTTCAGGACGGTTTTGATTTTGAGCAGGTTTGCGCCGCTCAAAAATTTGCAAACGAGCTTGAAACCGCGCAGCCCACCGCTATAATTTACCGCACGGTAAAAGGCTGGCATTACGGCATTGAAGGCAAGGCAAGCCACGGCTCGGGCCATAAATTTGCCTCTGAGGGTTTTTATCATACTCTTAACGAGTTTGAAAAAACTTTCGGTTTTTCTTTCCCGCGTTTTTGCGGGGAAAAGACGCCGGACGCCGTTGAAGAATGCTTTTGGCATTCTTTGGAGGCCGTGCGTAAAGCCGTAAGCGAGAACGAAAGCATTTTCGGCGCGGGCGCGCTTAAAATTGAAGAGGCTAAAAATAAGCTTGAGAGTCTTAAGCGCAAACCTATCCAAGGAGCAAAACCGCAGGAAGTCTATACGGCGTTTACTCCCGAAGATATTCCTCTGGAGTTTAGCTATAAAGCGGGGGACAGCGTCGCCCTCAGAAACGCCGCAGCCGACGCGCTTGCCTATATAAACAAGAAGACGGACGGCGCGCTTTTGGTTTCCACCGCAGATTTGGGAGGCTCTACCTGCGCGGCGGCGATAGCAAAACCTTTTGCTTCCGGTTTTTACAATAAACATACAAACCCGCAAAGTAAACTTGTAGCGGGCGGCGGTATCTGCGAAGACGGCTTAAGCTGCATGCAAAGCGGCGTAAGCGCGTTTGGAATGCAACTTGGCGTTGCGGCTTCTTACGCGGCGTTTACCGCGCCTATGATGCATACGGCCGCGCGTTTGCACGCCATAGGCCAGCAGTCCTACAGCGAAGTTACGGGCAAGGCGAAGAATACTTTTATAGTTTTCAGCGCGCACGCAAGCCTGCCCACCGGTGAAGACGGCGCAACCCACGCCGACGCTCAGGCCTTGCAGCTTATAGAGGCCAATTTCCCGCGCGGCGCAGCTATAGTTCTAGCCCCGCTTGACGGCGCTTCGCTTTGGCCCCTTCTTACGGCGGCTTTGCAAAAGCGGCCCGCGGTAATTTACCCGGTGGTAACGCGGCCTGCGGTTAAAGTTTTTGAGCGGCCTTTTGGCGTTGCGGCCTCTTCTGGCGGCGTTGAGGTTTTGCATAGGGCAAAGAAGCAAAAACCCGACGGCGTTATTGTATTGCAGGGCAGCGGCGCGGGCGAAATTTTTCTTGACAACGTTTTGCCCGAACTCAAGAAAGAAGGCTTTGACATAACGGTCTACTATGTTGCCTCAAGGGAGCTTTTTGATATGCTCCCCGAAGAAGAGCGGGAGAAGATAATGCCATCTTGTGACAGGAAAATTGCTATAGCGATAACGGACTTTACTTTGCCGGTTATGGAATGCTGGCTTAAATCTGATGACGGCGTGCGCTTTTCTCTCTATCCGTTTAAGGGCGGCAAATATCTGTCCAGCGGCAAACCGCAAGACGTATATAAAGAAGCTTCTTTAGATGCCGGCGGCCAGATAAAACATATTAAGGAGTACCTGGCTGCGGTAAAAAGCAAAGATTGGAAATAAATATAAGAAACAAAACTTTCATTAAAACAGGAGATTAAAATGGCAGAACAAAAACCTTATTTAACAGGCAGAACTTATATTTTCAGAGTGTCAAAAGGCAAGGACCTTCTAGAGGCCCTTACCGACTTTTGCCACGACAACCAAATAAAATGCGGCATTATAAGCGGCATCGGCTCTCTGGAAAACGCCACGTTAAATTATTTTGATCAGGCAAAAAAGAAGTACGATAAAATCACGGTGGAGCGTGAAACGGAAATCTTAAATATAGCAGGCAACGTAAGCATTATGGACAACCGCTCCCACGTGCATGTCCACCTTACTCTGGCAGATAAAACCGGCGCGCTTATCGGCGGACATCTGGCCGCGGGCACAAAAGTCTTCGTAGCCGAAATTTACGTCCAGGAACTTGTGGGCGAGCCTAAGGTAAGAAAACAGGATAAAATAACTAAGCTTAACCTCTGGATATAAAACAACCTGTGCGCCGCAGTAAAAAAGCGGCGGTAAAATAACAGTCGGTAATTTGCAAAAAACACCCCGCGTATAAAATGCGCGGGGCGTTTTTCTTTTGTTCGTTAAAATTCCAAAACGTCGCCGTCTTGGGGCGCAAAGACGGGCGTAAATATGCGCAAGGCCGCTTGCAAAGCGGCCTGCCTTTGCTCTGCCGAGGGGTAATCGTCGGCCTTAAAGTGGGTAAGCGCAAGTTTCTTTGCGCCAGCGTTCTTTGCGGCAAGCGCGGCCTGCTGCGGGTTCAAGTGCATTGCGTGCGGCGCCTGCTCAGGCAGAAAAGAGCATTCCGTTATAAATAAATCTGCCCCGCTTGCAATTTGATTAAGATTTTGGCACGGCCCGCTGTCAAGGCCAAAAACAAGCGTCTTGCCTTCGGCCGATATTCTAAAGCCGAAAGTTTCCACCGCGTGTTTTAGCGGTTTTGCGCTGACTTCAAAAGGCAGGCCCGCCGCCTCGGATAATTTTTTTATTTCCACCGGCATTTTAAGTTTTTGCGGCGGCGGCATATAAGGCAGGCGGAAGATATTTTTTAAGTCCTCCATAAGATTATCGGGCACAATAAACGTAAGCCCCTGTTTCCACGCAAAAAGCGGTAGAATGGACAGGCCGTAAATGTGGTCCATATGCAGATGGGTAAGAAGCATATATACGGGTTTATCTTCTCTGATTAAATCTTTAAGACGATAGAGGCCGCCGCCTGCGTCAAGAATAAGATAGAAATTTTTGCCTTCCGCCAAAGCGCAGACGGTATTTGCCCTCGCGGTATCGTACCAGCCGTTAGTGCCCAGAAAAGTTACTTTCATTTTATTTTCCCCTTAGTCCTGTTAATATGATAATATATAAATAAGAATAGCAAAAAAGAAGGGGGATATAAATTATCCCTTAAAAAGAAAGGAGATTTTATGGGCAAGAAAATCGTTGAGAGTGCAACCGCGCCAAAGGCAGTAGGGCCCTATTCTCAGGCGGTCAGGCACGGCAGCTGGGCTTTTATATCGGGCTGTCTGCCGGTGGACCCTGTTACGGGCGAGCTTTCGGGCGGCGATATCCGCACCCAAACCCAGCGCGTGCTTGATAATATGAAGGAAGTTCTTAAGGCTTGCAAAATGGATTTTAAGCATGTGTTAAAGACGACGGTTTTCTTAACCAACTTCGGCGATTTTGCCGATATGAACGAAATTTACGCGCAGGTGTTTAAGGAAAATCCTCCCGCGCGCAGCACCATACAGGTAGTCTCTCTTCCCAAGGGCGCTTTGGTGGAAATAGAGGCTGTCGCAAGAAAATAAGCAAAATAACGCAGACAAAATAACAGCGTCTTGGCTCTTAGGGGAGAGTGAAGTGCCGCTAAATTTTAAGGACAATAAATTACTTGATAAAAAAAGGGCCGGCGTTTTGTTGCCGCTTAGCTCTATGCGCAGCGCAGGCGACTGGGGCTGCGGCGATATGGCTTCCTTCGGGGAGTGGATAAAATATTTAAGTTCCCAGGGCGCGCAGATAATACAAGTCCTGCCTTTACACGAAACTGCCCCTGGCGTAGACTGCCCTTACAGCGCCCTAAGCGCTTTTGCCATTGACCCTGTATATATCAGCGTTGCCGATGTTCCCGACGTCAAAAACAGCCCTAAAGCGCAGGAAATTTTGCAGGATTTGCAAGATGATATAGAATTTTGGCGCTCCCAGGATACTACGCAGTTTAAGTACATTAAATCTGCCAAATATAAAGTTTTATGGGCCGCCTACGAAGATTTAATTTTATCGGGCCATACGCGCGATTTGCGCTATCAAGAGTTCCTTTCTTTTCAGAACAAAAACGCTTTTTGGCTTACGCCCTACTGCCTTTTCAGGACGGCAAAAGATTTATCAGGTTGGACCTGCTGGCGCAACTGGGAGAGGGATTTAAGTTCCGCCAACGCCGCTTATCTTAAAGATTTTTCCGCAAGATACGAGCGCCAGATAGGCTTTTTCGGCTATCTTCAGTGGATATTGCAGCAGCAGCTTGCCGCCGCGCGCGCCGCGGCCGAGCAGACAAAAACACTTATCTTCGGCGATATTCCCTACGGCGTCAATTTTGACAGCGCAGACGTCTGGGCCGGCCAGAGCAATTATCTTCTTAACGCGGAAGTCGGCGCGCCAAAGGACCAATTTTCAAAAGGCGGGCAGAAATGGGGATTACCCGCCTACAACTGGCCCGTTATAGAACAAAATAATTTTAATCTTTGGCGCGAGAAAATAAAACGCGCCTGCGAGATTTACGATATTTTCCGCCTGGACCATTTGGTCGGGTTTTTCCGCATGTGGATGTTTGAAAACGGAGATGAAACCGGCCGCTTTGACCTTTTGGGGGAAGATAAGCAAAAAGCGCGCGGCTGTAAGTTTCTTGAAGCCGTAACGCAAAGCGCGGGCGAGAAGCTGCCCGTCGGGGAAGACCTTGGCGTTATTCCCGATTATATGCGCGCTTTGATGAAAGAAATCTGCCTGCCAGGCTACCGCGTTTTACGGTGGGAGAAAGATAACGAAGTCTTCCGCGAACCGCGAAATTACCCCTTTTACTCCCTTGCCACCACCTCAACCCACGATACCGATACGCTTAAAGAATGGTGGGTTTCCATGGAAAAGTGGCAGCGCGCCAATATTTGGGAAATGATAAGCGCTCAGAAGACGGACGGCAACGTTCCGTTCTCTGAAGATACGCATAAAGCTATTTTGCAAAGAGTAATGCAAAGCGGCAGCAGCATGGTAATATTTCCGATACAAGACATTATAGGCGAAGGCGGCAGGATAAACACGCCCGGCACTGTCAGCGAGGACAACTGGACATACCGCGTCCCCCTGGAGTCTTCTTCTTTCCACGAAAAATACCAAAAAAAGATGGAACTTTTCAAACAACTGGCCAAAGAAAGCGGACGCAGTTAAAATCTAGTATACTTGCTTTAGGAGGTTTTTATTTATGAGACTGCTGGATATTATTATTAAAAAAAGGGACAATATTCCCCTTACCTATAAAGAAATAAATTACGTGGCCGCGCTTGCCGCAAACGGGCGCGCGCCGGACTATCAGCTTTCGGCCTTTCTTATGGCCTGTTTTCTAAATCCGCTTTCAAACGAGGAAGCCGCCTGCCTCACCAAAGCCATGGCTTACGGCGGGCTGCGTCTTGATTTCAAAAATATAAAAAAGCCTAAGGTGGACAAGCACTCTACCGGCGGCGTTGGGGACGGCGTTTCGCTAGCGCTGGCGCCGCTGTCGGCGGCATGCGGGCTTGCCGTGCCGATGATGTCGGGGCGCGGGCTTGGCCATACGGGCGGCACTTTGGATAAATTGGAGTCGGTAAAAAACTTTAACGTGCGCGTTGCCGTAAGCAAAATAAATAAACAGATGAAAACTTTGGGCGTCTGCATGTTCGGACAGACGGCCTATCTTGCCCCGGCGGATAAAAAACTTTATTCTCTGAGGGACGCAAGCGGCACGGTGGAGTCAATACCTCTTATAGTGGCAAGCATACTTTCCAAAAAATACGCCGAAGGCGTTGACAGCCTTGTTATGGACGTTAAATACGGCTGCGGCGCGTTTATGAAAAATTACGAAGAGAGCAAAAAACTTGCCTGCGCGCTTGTAAAGACGGCAAAACTTTTAGGCTTAAAATGCCGCGCTCTTCTTACCGCGATGGAGCAGCCTTTGGGCCGCGCCGTGGGCAATGCAAACGAGATGCTGCAAAGCATCTTGATACTTAAAGGCGACAAAAATATTGCGCCCGATTTTTACGAGCTGCTCATTGAAACAGCCGCGCATATGCTTGAGGTCAGCGGCAAGGTAAAAAATATGGCACAAGCAAGAGCGCTTGCCGAGCGCTGCATAGAAGACGGCTCCGCCGCCGAGAAAATGCGTCAAATCATCAAATGGCAGGGCGGCGATACCGATGTTTTTGACAATCCCCAAAAATACCTGCAAAACGCCAAGCTGGAGTATATTTATAAAGCGCCTTCAAGCGGTTATATCGGCGTTATAGACGCCTGTATGGTAGGCAACTGCGCCGTGCTTTTGGGCGCGGGTCGCAGCAAGATGGAAGATATTATTGACCATAAAGCCGGCCTCTGGCTTGATAAAAAATACGGCGATTTTGTAAATAAGGGCGACGTTGTGGCCCGTCTTTACGCTTCGGATAAAAAGAAGCTTGCCGAAGGCAAAGCTCTCTTTGCGCGCGCGGTAAAGATACAAAAAAGCAGGCCCGCAAAGAAGCCTCTCATAAAAGAAATTATTTCTTAATTTTTGCGGGTTTTATCGTCTGAAAAATCTTGGCTTCGCTTTGCAATAAAATAAATAAAGAAAATTAAAACGGCAAGATAAACTATCCCGAAATAAAACCCTGTCCAGCTGTGCGGGTATTGCGGCGTCTGCCCGTATTCTTCCTGTTCCGAAATATTGCCTTGACGCGCGTAGGCGGATTCTTCCCCGTCAATGCTCTTTTTTAAGACGGAGGGGGACGGCAGATTTTTGGAAACTTTTTTAATTTTCTTTGCCGCCGCTGGTTTCGGGGCGGGCTCTGCGGGCTTTATTTCAACTTTAGAGCTATCGTTTTCTTTCCCGGGGGATTGCGCCGTATCGGAAGACAAATCCGTTTCAGCGGTATTTGTCGGCGCGGATATAACCTGCTCTTGGGCGGCGGTTTTTTGTTCCGCAGTTTCCTTGGCGGCGGTTTGTTTATCTTCAAAGGCTTGCGCGTCGTCAATTAAATCGTCTATGGGCGAGGGGGTTTTATCTATCGTTATTATAGGTTCCTGGGGCGTCGGGTTGGGCAAAAGCGTTTGCGCTCCCGTTAAGACAAACGGGAAAAGAGAAAATAAAATGAGCGCAAAGACTTTCTTCATAAAGTAAATAATAGCAGTTTTTCGGCCTTCCCATAAAGCTGATTTTAAGCGGATTTTAATGCGGCAAAAGGGAGGGATTTACTTTTGCATTTTCCCAAGCAGGGAAACAAGGAAAAATAAATCTTTTTCGCTTAAAGCGGCGTTTTGCAAAACAGCGTTTAGGCGTTTTTGGCGTATTTTTTTATTTAACGTCGGCGGAAAATTAAAATTACTAAAAAAATCCTCCGTTTTATCAAGCAAAAATTTATTTTGGGCAAGGGTTGCTTTTTTTGCAGGATGCGGTTTTGCGCCTTTTTTTATTTTCTTAAAAGAATTTATTTTTGCAATTTCATAACAAACCAAAATTACAGCCTGCGCCAGATTTACCGAGGGCGTTTTTGAAGAAGTCGGTATATTTAAGACGGCGTTTGCGCTTTCAATATCCTGCGCGCAGAGCCCAGTTTTTTCCGGGCCGAAGATAAAAGCCAAATTTCGGCCTTTAAGTTCCTCAAGTTTTTGTTTTACCCGCGGCAGCAAAAAAATTTGTTTTTCCGTTTTTCTGTTCTTTAGCGAAGTCAAAGCAAAAGCAAAATCAATATCTTCTAAAGCTTGCGGCAATGTTTCAAAAACGCGCGCTTTGTTTAAGATACCGCCCGCGCCCTTTGCCGTTTTTTGCGCCTCCGTCCAGACGGGCGGATGCGGACACACCACGCGCAAATCCGCCAGACCGAAATTAGCCATGGCGCGCGCGGCGGCGCCTATGTTAAGGGGGTTTCTGGGTTTTACCAAGATGACTGTAAGCATTATCTTTTTGTTTTATCCTGCATTATGGATACTATGGTATCGTCCACCTTAAGCATGCCTATGGTGGATATTTTGCTTAAATTTTGTATAGTTTCTTCGGCGCTTTTGCCTACAAATCCTTCCGTTTCGTTTATGCCGTAATAATTTATGCCCATAAAAGCCGCGCGCAGCGCGCTGTCAACAGAACTTACCACTTTAAGCGCACACCCGCTTTTTGCGCCGTCGCAGAGCATGCCGCCTATGTCGCTTATGATATTATTTACGGCGTAGGTTATGGCGGCTATATCGGCGCCTTTCTGCTGGTAGACTATCGCTGCGCTTGCGCCCACGCCGGCCGCTATGGCGCATCCGCATATCGGCGCAAGTTCGCCCGTGAAAGCTTTTACGTAGCCGTTTAGGAGATGTGATAAAGCGATGCTTCTTAAAATTATTTCTTCCTTAACTTTCATTTTTTTTCCTACTACGTAAGGCACAAGAACGGCCACGATGCCCTGATTGCCGCTTTCGCCGCTGCTCATAACGGGTATGGCCTGGCCGTCCATGCGCGCGTCGGCCGCGCGCGAGGCCAAAACTTTGGTGGAGTTTACTATATTATCCGTAAGCACTTTTTGCTTTACCAATTGGTCAAGATAAAATCCCACTTTTTTTAATTTTGCGCCGCATTTTGCCGCTTCCAAATTCATCAAAGCGCCTTTTTTTATATATGACAAATCCTCTTTATCGGCGCGGGCGGCTTCGTCCAAAAGATTCTCAAGCGAGCAGGCCGCAAGCTTAAGTTTATAGCCGTTATCCTCTTTTGCCGATTTCTTTAGGTCTTTTTTTATCAGCGTATTTCCTTTTGCCTTAAGCAGCGTTATGTTGGTGTGAGAACCGCTTATAACGCATAAAGCTTTGCCGTCTGTGGTCGTGAGATTGCATTCTATATAAAAGCTTTTTTTGCCTTCTTTAACGCAAAGTTCCACGCGTTTTTCTTCTATAAGTTTCTTCGCGCGTTTTAGGAGGGCGGGCGTAACCGACTTTAATATTTCCATTTTAAGCTGAGGTTTTTTTATAAGAAGGCCTATTGCCGCGGCAAGCAGGCTGCCCTTTTCGCCTTTAGTGTTGGGTATGCGCACGCCGAGGCCGTTTTTATAAGTTCCGCCGTCGGTATAAAATTTTGCGCTTAGGATTTGCCCCTTAAGTTCTTTTGCGGCCGCCGCCGCGCAAAGCGCGACGGAAACCGGTTCCGTGCAGCCCATTGCGGGGTAAACCTGATGCTTTAGCACTTCTTTTAGTAAGGTCATAATATCTCCGTAGGTGATTTAATTTCGCAGTTGGCCCTGATGCTGAAAAACTTTCCCCTGCCTACAATAATATGGTCCATTACGGCTATGCCAAGGGAGGAAGCTATTTTTGTAAAAGCCTCCGTCAGCTCTATGTCTTCGCGGGAGGGGGAAGGTTCGCCCGAAGGGTGATTGTGGACGAAAATCAAGGCCGCCGCCTTTTTCTTAAGTGCGCTTTCCACTATTTTGCGCGGGGATATGCTTGCGCGGTCAATGGTGCCTATGGTTATTCTTTCCACGTCAATAACCGTGCTGCGCGAGGTAAGATAAATAATCTCAAAAACTTCGTTGCTTTCGCATTGCAAAGAGGCTCTGCAAAAATCCACCACGCTCTGGGGAGTTTTAATTTCTTTGCGTGCTTTTATTTGTTCCAAATAATACTTTCTCATAGTCGCGCGCACGACGTGAATAAGCAGCGCGCTGTTTGCGCCTATGCCCTCCACTTCGGATAATTCCTGCTCGCTTGCGTCCAAAACGCCGTTTAACGAGCCGAATTTTTTTATAAGCGCCCACGCCAGCGGTTTTGTATCGCGTCTTGGTATGGCAAAAGTGAGCAGGAGTTCAAGCATTTCGTGTTCTAGGAGGGCTTGCTCGCCGCCTTTGCCGAATTTTCTGCGCAAACGCGCGCGATGCCCCAGATAAGAGGGTTTGCCTATCTTGTCCATATACAAATATTATATACTTTTATTGACAGTTTTTATTTTTTAACGACTAGGAGAATTTATGGCGACAAAAATTGCAATTATCGGCGCGGGCCCCGGCGGCTATAACGCGGCCCTTAAGGCTGCCGCCTTGGGCGCGCAGGTAACTCTGTTTGAAAAAGGAGCCGTCGGCGGCGTTTGCCTTAATTGCGGCTGCATACCCTCCAAAGCGCTTCTTGACGCGGCGCATCGCGCGCATAACATAAGGTATATGGAAAATTATTCTTCCGCGCCGCAGCAGGGGGAAGTTTTTGCCGCTTCCGTTGATTTTGCTAAAATACAGGCGCGGCGCGCGGCCGTCATAGAAAAACTGGGCCGCGGGCTTACGTCCCTGTTTAAGACGGCAAAGATAGAATATGTTGAGGGGGAAGCTTCCTTCGCGTCGCAAAAGCAGATAAAATGCGCGGGCAGACTTTTTGATTTTGACGCCTGCATAATTGCAAGCGGCACGCAGCCTTTTTATCCCGCGCCGTTTGATAAATATAAGGATAAACTTTTGGACAACGGCAATATTTTTAATTTGCAAAAAATACCAGCTTCTTTGGCGATAATAGGCGGCGGCGTAATCGGGTGCGAGTTTGCCTGCATCTTCAGCGCGCTGGGCTGTAAAGTTACAATTATTGAAATGCTGCCCACAATCCTTGCGGCTGAAGAAGAAGCCTCTGCGCGCGTGCTTGAGAGCGCGCTTAAAAAGCGCGGGGTGGAAATTTTATGCTCCCGCTTTGCAAAAGATATTTCTTTTGACGGCGGCGTTAAAACGCTTTTGCTTGACGACGGCTCCTCTCTTAAAGCCGAAGAAGTTTTGGTAGCCGTGGGCAGAACGGTTGATTTAAGCGCGCTTAATTTAGATGTTTTGGGCGTAGAGTGGAACAAAAAAGGCGTTAAGGTAAACCCCGAAACTCTACGTTTGAAAGATAATATTTACGCCGTTGGGGATATAAACGGGCTTTGTCTTCTTGCCCATGCGGCTGAAGCTCAGGGCGAAACGGCAGTCAAAGATATCATGGGCCGGCCTGCGCGCTACGACAACGATTTGGTGCCCAAAGCAATTTATACCTGGCCAGAGGTCGCCTCCGTAGGGCTCACAAAGAAAGAAGCTTTGGCGCGCGGGCTGGATGTAAAGACGCAAAAAAGTTTTCTTTTGGCAAACGGCCGCGCTCTTTCGCAGGACGAGTCAGAGGGCTTTGTCCAGCTTATAAGCGCAGCCGGCAGCGGCAAACTTTTGGGCGCGCAGATGGCGGGCGTTTACGCTTCAGAGCTTATCTCCGTCGCGCTTATTGCCATTAAAGCGGGTTTCACGGTGCAAGAGCTTGCCGAAACCGTGTTTCCCCACCCGACTGTTTGCGAGGCCATAAAAGCGGCCGCCGCCGCGCCCGCGCGCTGAAGCGCGCCCCGCGGCTTAAAAGGAGCTGTTTTCAGCTGCAAAAAAGCCCCGCTTTAGGCGGGGCTTTTTTACCTGCAGGGAATGTTTAGAAATGCGTTGTGCTGAAGAAAGCTTCCTCAACGTTTTCCTTTTTTTCATAAGAACGTTGGACGGCTTCTTCCAAAGAATTTATCGGCACTCGGCCCTGTTCCAGAACGTGTTTATGGAAATCAAGCAGATTAAAATCTTTTCCAAATTTCTTTTGATATTTTTCTTTAACGCGCTTAAATTCCCTTGCGCCCAAAACTGCGGCCAAATCCTCAAGCGGGTGCACGGCAAGGTTATTGACGGCGGCGGTGGCCTCTTCCTCTTTAATGCCTGCTGCTTTTATGTAGTCAATTGCCTGGGTGTAGGTAAAATCTTTTGACTGCATTTTTATATCGGCCGTGGCGAAAACGGCTTTTTTGTAGTTATACCACGCCAAATTGAGCGCGTCTTCGTTGCTGTTGAGATAACCTACGTCTTTTGCGGTTTCAAGCGCATATTTTACCCAGCCGTTTGCAAAGAAGATGTCTTCAGACATTTTGCGTATCATTATAACCGGCTCGTCGGTAAGGGAGTACATGAGGCTTTTGCCGGGGGTAATATTTTCCGCCGCGCTCAGTTTAATGTCGGAGTAGGTAAAATTCCGCGGCAAAATTTCCTCGGCTTTTTTATATTCCGGCAGAGCTACAAGCACGTCGCTTTTCTGTTTGTTTATAAGCGGATACGGCGGCAGATAAGTTACGGTTTGGAAAGGCTGTTCCAGATATCTGGGGGCGGGCGCGATTATTACCTGCGCGTCGCCGGCGGGGAAAGCTTTATTTTCGTAAAAATAAGAGGTGGCTTCGCTGAAACTATCAGAATAAGCTTTAAGGACCTCTTTATATTGGGGGTAATCTTTGAAGGTTGCGTCGGCAAAATAATAGTCGGAAGCGTTTATTTCAATAATACCCTTTTTGTTTGTGCGGTTTGCTTTTTCGGTTTCGTCTAAAGAAGGTTCCACTATGGGGGTGAGAGCCGCGCGCAGTTTATCTTTAGCCTCGTCCAGCTCGTCGTCTAAAATACGCATAATCTTTGAGTATGAAATGTTGTTCTGATAGATATCGTTTACCATGCGCATATAATTATCTTTGCCCATGCGGAAATCAACATATTCTTTTTGGGCGAAGCGGTCCTCAAGATACTGGCGGTAATTTCTTATGGCTTCTTTTGCGCTTATGGAAACCTTTTTTATCTGTTCGCGCGTATAATCCTCTTTAGCCATTTTATCAAGAAGATAAGTTATATCGTCAAAAGAGTTGTAAGCCACCGAGGCCTCCATAACGGCCATTTTTACAAAAATATCCGGCGGGTTGTTCAAATTTCCGCTTGCGGAATCCAAAACCTGCGGCAGCATCTCAAGCCTTCTTAAGGCCGATTGCAGCCTGTCCTGCACCGGCATAAAATCCTTAAGCAGCATATCGTATACGGCGTTTATGCTTCTGAGGTAGAAAAGAGGATTTTTTGTAAGCTGATTTTGGGTGTCCAGCTCAAAAAGTTTTTTATTTACAAGCTCGCAAAGTATGTAATAGTCTATCTTTTTGCCGGAAGAGAGCGTTTTGGGTTTTATGCCTTCCAAAGCTTTTTGCAAAGACAGGAGGGCTTCTTTTCTCTCTTTTTCCGTCTGAGCGTCGCGCGGATCCAGCGTGGAATGATAATTTTCCACACCCAGCCTTGTCGCGTACTCCGGATAATAATCTGTTACAAAAGCAAGATATTTATTGCCCAGTTCGTCCACCCTGTAATCGGCCAAAAGAGTGCGCGTTTCGTCCTCTGTTTTCGCCCGGCACAAACGGGGCGTAAAAACTCCGCAAAGGAAAAGCGCGGCCAAAGGCAAATAAAAGTATTTTTTCATAAGGTTCCTCTTTATTATTTTTGCGTTACATTTTTATGCGTCTGAAAATATAATTTATTTTATCACTTTTTATATTTTTTTGCATAACGGCGGCATCTTCTGCCGCGTTTTGCGCGCACCGTTCGGAATCAGCCGCCGATGGTTACCGTCGCGTTCTTATATTTTGAAGTCATGGAGCTTACGCAGGCGCTGTCAGGGCATATTATCCTGCCGGCGTACGCGCTGTTAAACGCCGCGGTGGAATAATTAGAGTCAAGCGTGATAACCGTGCCCGTGTTGCCGATAAACGAGGCCATATTGTTGCAAGCTCTGTCCCCGCTGCAGTTAAGAGAGGTAAAGTTCGTCCCGCTTAAAGACGACATGGAGTAGCAGGAGTAATTCCCGTTACAGCTAAGCGAAGTTAAATTTTGTCCGCTTAGCGAGGTCATATTAAAACAGGCGCGCTCGCCCTGGCAGGTCAGGGAAGTCAGGCTTTCGCCCGAAAGCGCGGTCATAAGGGAGCAGGCGTTGCTGCCCTGGCAGTTGAGCGTTTGCAGATTATCGCCAGTAAAGGATTTCATATAGGAGCAGGCTGTTGAGCCTTCGCAGCTGAGTTCGGTCAAATAATCGCTGTTAAAAGACTGCATATTATTGCATGCATAGTCCCCGCTGCACACCAGGCTTGATATGTCGCCGCCGGTAAGCGCCGTCAAATTATTGCAGACGGAAAATCCCTGGCAGTCAAGCGTTTTCAGATTTTCGCCGGTAAACGAAGTCATATTATAGCAGGCGCGGTCGCCCTCGCAGATAAGCGAAGTCAAATTGCCGCCTGTCATAGACATATCGCGGCACGAGTTTTCGCCCCGGCAGGTAAGAAGGGTGGTGTCTGCCTCCACTACGCAGGAGTTTGATGTGCAGGTTTGCGAAACATCTTCTGCCAAATTGCAGGTTTCTATATCAAGCTTATCGCAAAAACCGGTGTCATTTTTCTGATAACAGCATATGCGTCCGCCGTCGTAGTATTTGCCTAAAGTGTAGCTGCCGTCGCTGCGCGCGGCTTTTACAACGCCTTTGCCCTTTTCCGTGCCGTTCAAAGTTACGTCAAAATATTTAAGGGTAAGGGTTTTATCCTGCGCGTACTGCCCCTGTTTATCGGCAAAATTTTCCTCCAGCTCGCCGTAATTGGTGGTATAGCGTCCGGCGGCCATAAAAAAACTTTGCTCCGCCACGGCGATGCTGTTTAGAACGTTCAGGGCGGTGGCGGCCTGGCTCTTTTCCACCGCTTTACGGTATATCGGCAATGCTACTGCGGTAAGAGTCGCTATTATGAGCACTACTATTAATACTTCTACTAAGGTAAATGCTTTTCTTCTATCTTTCTTCTCAAAATACATCTTTATCATAAGTCCCCTTTTTTTTGAGTAAATAAAAAACGGACGATTTTACGCGTCCTTCCCGAGAAAATTAAGTTATAGATTCCCCTGTCTTTATTGTACCAAAAAACCCCAGATAAAAACTCGCCGCGCGGTCTGCTTACGATATAAAAAATGCTGTTAATATTGTTGCGATAAAATAATTTTGTTATAATCTTTATATAAGGGCCATTAGCTCAGCTGGTAGAGCAGACGCCTCTTAAGCGTAAGGTCACAAGTTCGAACCTTGTATGGCCCACTTCCTTTAGAATGCTCTTACGGACGGATGGCGGAATTGGCAGACGCGTACGGCTTAGGACCGTATGGAGCAATCCTTGAGGGTTCAAGTCCCTCTCCGTCCATAAGTCCAAAAAAATCAGGAGAACTTAAATGTCAAATTTCACAGTCGCTCAGGATAATGAAGTGTCGGTAAAAGAATTGGAAAAGAAAGGCTGCAGCATAACTTTAGAGATTACGGCAAAACCCTCTTTAATAAATAAATGTATGCAGGACGCGCTGGTTCAAGTGCAGTCGCGCGCCCAGCTTCAGGGTTTCAGGACGGGCAAAGTGCCGTTAAATTTAGTTAAGCAAAATTTCGGTCGTCATATACAGGAGAGGCTTGCCGATATGGTGTTAAGGGCGGCTTCGGCAAAAGCTTTGGAAAAATCAAAGTTACAGGCCGTTATGGTGCCTTCGGTTTCAAAAGCCGATTTTACTTCTTTGGAAGAGAATAAGCCTTTCACTTTCCAGCTGGACGTTGACACTCCTCCGACTTTTAGCGTTAAAGGCTACACGGGTATAGAAGTTACAAAAAAATCCTCAGCGGTAAGCGAAGACGAGGTTAAAAAACATATAGACCAGGTGCTTGAGCATAATTCCCGCCTTGAAAGCGAAGCCGAGGGCGCGGCGGTAAGCGACAGCAATTTTGCCGTCGTGAAATACAAAGGCTCAAAAGACGGCGTTGAAGATAAAAAATACTCTGCCGAGAGCGAGCTTATAGATATGTCGGCCCCGCAGTCCCTTGACGGTCTTGCCGAGGCGGTTAAAGGCGCCAAAAAAGGCGAAGTTAAAGAATTTGAAACCAAAATGGACGACGGCACGGTAAAGTTTACCGTAACGGTTGAAGACGTTAAAAAGAAAGTCGCGCCCGCGCTTGACGACGCTTTTGCCAAAGACATGGGCTTTGAAACCGTTGAAAAGATGAAAGAAGCGGTCAAAACCAATCTGGAAAAAGAGGCCCTTGCCGCCAGCGAAAACGACGTCGTGGCGCAGATAGAAAACGCTCTTCTGAAAGCCAACTCCTTTGAAATTCCGCAGTCTTTGCTGGACTATCATACGCAGCTTGCCGTTGATAACTTTGTGCAAAGAATGTTCGGCGCGCAGCAAATGCCTGAGGAGAACAAAAAAGCCTTTGCCGAAAAAATGCGTCCCAACGTGGAAAGGGATCTTAAAATCGGCTATATCGTAAACGCGATAGAGAAGAAGGAAAATATCCAGCCCACCGAGCAGGAATTTAAGGCCGAACTTGATAAAACTTTGGAAGCAAACCCCTCCCAAAAAGATAAAATCAACGCGTTCTTTGCCGAAAGAAAGGCCGACATCATGGCCACCATGGGCGAGCGCAAGGTTTTTGCTTTCCTTAAGGAAAAGGCAAAAATCAAATAGTTTTGATATCTGCGGAGCGGGTTTGAAAAAACCCGCTCCCTTTACTTACGCGCGCGCAATTTAATAAAATAAGATATGGGATTGTTTCCGATAATAGTTTCGGCCCCGTCGGGCGGGGGCAAAACTTCAATAGTCCAAAGCCTTCTTGAAGCGGACAGAGGCCTTCGCCGTGTAATTACGGCCACAACCCGCTCTCCCCGCGCCGGCGAAAAAAATGGCAGGGATTATTATTTTTGGCCCGCGGCTAAATTTGAAAAAGCGATAAAAAAACGCGAAATGGCCGAGTGGGCAAAGATACACACTCATTATTACGGCATACCAAAAAGTTCCGTGGAAAATATTCTTAAACAAAATAAATGCCCGGTTTTGGTAATTGACGTGCAGGGCGCAAAAACAATTAAAAAAATATATCCGGACGCGGTTTCAATTTTTATTACGCCGTCCTCCCTCAAAGAACTTAAAAAGAGGATTTCCGCCCGCAACGACGGCACAAAAAACATAGAACTGCGTCTTAAAACCGCGCAGAGTGAATTAAAAGAAATAAAGCGTTACGACTATCTTGTCCTCAACGATATTTTTGAACAGGCCGTTTTGGACTGCCTTATAATAATACAGGCCCAGCGGCACAATATCAAATACCTAAAAGATTTGAAAATATAAAGCAATACGGGAGATTAAAATGGCAATACAAGACAGTGATTTTGAACATAGACTTGTTGACTACGAGGGAGATAAATACGACATAGTAGTCCTGGCCTCCATGTGGGCAAAAGTGTTAAAGAGGAAAAGCGAATATAAAAACGAGCCTGACGCCACCGTAATCAAAGTAGCTTTAGACGATATTTTAAGCGGTAAAGTTACAAAAGAGGTTGTCTTAAAAGGCTCAACGGAAGCCGTCGCCGCGCAAAAACGCGAGGAAGAAGAAGCTCGCAAAGAAGCGGAAAGAAAAGCAAAAGAACCTCTTAAATTATAAACTGATGAAAAAAGAGCTGCAAACCATAGTAAAGGAACTTAAAACTTTTTTGAGCGCGGCGCAGGAGGACGATTTTACCCCTCCGCGCCGCCTCAGCGAAATTGCGCCCGCAAAACCAAAACGCAAAGTGAATGCGCAAAGCAAAAAAGCCGCAGCCAAAATTACGCCTGAAACGCGAACCTCCCAAAATCAGCAAGAGCAGCCTGTACAATTTAATCAGCCAAAAGCGGCGGAGGCTGCGTCCGCGTCCTCCTCTGCCTCGGAAAAGCAAACCCTGCTGGAGGAGCTTGCGCAGAAAATAATTAGCTGCAAACGCTGCGAGCTGGGCCTAACGCGCATAAAGGCCGTTCCCGGCGAGGGCAACGCCGACGCCAAACTTATGTTTATTGGCGAAGGCCCGGGTTTTGATGAAGACAGGCAGGGCAGGCCTTTTGTCGGACGAGCGGGCCAATTGCTTGATAAAATAATTGCCGCAATGGGCTTTACGCGGCAGGAAGTTTTTATAGGCAATATGGTAAAGTGCCACCCGATGATAGACGCCTCAGATCCGCAGAAACACGGCAACGACCGCGCGCCCAAACCGGAAGAAATCGCTTTTTGCAGACGCTATATTGAGCGGCAGATAAGCATAATTTCTCCCGATTATATTGTTGCTTTAGGCGGCGTTGCGGCCAAAAGCCTTATACGCGACACAGCCAGCTTAAGCTCTCTTCGCGGGCAGATTTTTGATTTGGAACTTACTTCCGTAGAATTAAAAAAACCGATAAAAATAATTGCCACCTACCACCCCGCGGCCCTTTTGAGAAATCCAAACTGGAAGAAGGACGCCTGGACGGACTTAAAGATGCTTCTTAACGCCATGGGGCGTAGCCCTGCGGCCGCAAAATAAACGCGGCAAACAAAACCGCGCTTAAAATCGTAAAATATAAAATAGCAAACCAAGAAAGGATAAAATTTATGAACGTATCCGTGGCCTTTAACCTTGCTTTGGACAAAACTTTTGACTATATTTTGCCGCCTGCTTTAGAGGCCAAGGCAAAAGAAGGCCTGCGCGTAAAAGCGCCTTTCGGGAGCACTCTTAGGACGGGGGTTTTGGTAAAACTTGACACAAAACCCAAACTGCCAAAAGACGTTAAACTTAAAGAGATATCTGAAATCATTGACGAAGAAATTTATTTCGGCGCGGATTTATTTGCTCTGGCGGGTTTTCTTTGCGCGTCTTACGCAAATACCTTAGGACAGTCTTTAGATGCGCTTTTGCCCGATATTATTTCGCCAAAAATATTTACCTCGCCTTCTAAAAAAGACGCAAAGAAAACAGAGGGGGAAGAACTTTCCCTCCCGCTTTTCTATGGCGAGGGTGTTTTGAGCGAAAAACAAAAAGCCGCCGTTAAAGCGGCCAAAGAAAATAACGCGGTTTTGTTTTTTGACGACTTTCGCCTTCCTTTAAGCCAAGGCGCGTTTTTGGCCGCGCTTAATTTTGCCTTTGAAGTTTTTTGCGGCGGCGCGCAGATTCTTATTTTAACGCCTGATGTCGTAAGCTCTTCTTCGGCCATAGCTTTGGTAAAGCAAAAGTTCCGCGGACAAAACATATATATGTGGCACGCCAAAGTTCCCGTAAGCGAAAAGAAACGCGCGGCCGCCGCACTTCTTAAAGGCGAGCCTTGCGTGATAATAGGCGCGCCTTCGGCAAGCCTGCTGCCTTTTAAGAATTTGGGCCTTGTCATAATGCTTGACGAGGAAGATAAAACTTATAAACGCGAAGATATGCGCCCCTATTACC
>JAEWSL010000046.1 GCA_023398295.1 Elusimicrobiota bacterium
ACGCTTCCGGCAACGACACCAACAGAAA
Organism: Elusimicrobiota bacterium; assembly: GCA_023398295.1. GTDB lineage: Bacteria > Elusimicrobiota > Elusimicrobia > Elusimicrobiales > Elusimicrobiaceae > Proelusimicrobium. Next base: position 29 of record JAEWSL010000046.1, read on the forward strand.
CGACGGCAATTGCCAGAACTTAAAAGTATGTAGAGATCAGCAAGGCAATTTGCATTGGGGCATGAGGAGTACTGACCCTACAATTGCCCGTGCAGAAAGCACGGAAGCTTCCCAGCTTACAAACGCGCCTATACAGGGTTGCGTTGAGGTCGCCGGAGAGAAGATGACCGCCGAGATTAAAGCGCAGAAACCTGCCTGCGGTCAAAATCACTGCAAGCTAAACGGGCTTCCTTACGAATCTGTTCTCTACAAAGGTTTGGCTATAAGGACAAAGACGCTGCCCGCTTCCCTAGAGAAATGCGAAGGTGACGTGCCTGATTGCACATTTGTCTGTTTTGACCAAAACAACATGCTCAGAAAAGGCGTGTTTACTGACGGTGAGGCGGTAGGCCCGCTCGGCGGTTTGGGCTCTTTCCAAGAGGGTGCAATAATGCCCTGCGTAAAGAAGCCCGATATTGCCGCCAACTGCGATATGGAGTTTGCCGGGGAGTTTAAAACAGCCTCCTTTATGAAGCTGACTCCCGCAAAAGCGTCCGCTTCGTCCAAACAGGTAACCGACGTAAACGAGCTTGTCCGCAGACTTAGCGACTGTATGCTCGGCGGCGGTTTTGCCAATATCAATATGGCCGTAGGAGGCCATACCGATAAACAGGGCGAAATTAAGACCGCCTGGGACAGGCTTATTACGGCTGCGGCTAACAAGAACAAAATGACTAAAGAAGAGTATATGAAGAGCGGCAAATACGCAACGGACGTTGGTTCTCTGAAAGCTTGGACGGCTGTGAGAGAAGGCCAAAATATGCAGCTTTCCGCGGACAGGGCTTTGTACTTAGTACAGACCGTCGCAGAGTCCCTTGCCAAAGAGGGCATTACTTCAATAGGCGTTACGTTTAACGATGACGGTTACAGTTTGTCTAAACGTTTCTCCAACACTCCTTCAGACGAAAAGTCAAGGGATATAAAAGCCGAGCTCGGCTCTTATATGGGCGCAGGCAAGCCCTTTGTCTTTGACATTACCGCTTACGGCAGCAAGCAATGCGCCTCTTACGATAAGACAAGCGGTTCTTCTCAGGCGTGCAGAAAAGTGGTCCTGAAAGTTTCTCCCGAGAATCAGCAGGCGGTCATAACCGCTATAAATAACTTCGGCAACAGCGGCGGTTGTTATACCAACCCCAACAGCGAAGTCTGCAGAAACATTAAGATGTACACGGGCGCAAACCGCACCTGATACATTGATAAGGGAAACTAAACGGTAATTCTAAAACCCCCGCGCAAAAAGCGCGGGGGTTTTTATGGTATAATATATACAAGTAAGTACGGCAGAGGGCGCAATAAATCCGTAAATCAAATGCCCGAAACCCGAACGCTGCGGCAGTTTGCATTTTAAGGGCATCCTCTGTCCAAATTTACGTAAACGCCGCCAACTAAGGAGAAATATATCAATGAGCAATATCTCAATGAAGTCAATGCTTGAGGCGGGCGTGCATTTCGGCCATCAAACCTCAAGGTGGAATCCGAAGATGAGCAAATTTATTTTCGGCGAAAGAAACGGCGTTCACATCTTAGATTTGCAGAAGACCGCCAAAGAACTAAAGAAAGCCTGCGCGTATATCAAAGAAGAAGCAAAAAAAGGCGCGAAGTTTTTATTTGTAGGCACAAAAAAACAGGCTCAGGAAGCTATTAAGATTGAAGCGCAAAGGGCAAACTGCCCCTGCATTCACGAAAAGTGGCTGGGCGGGCTTTTAACCAATTTTGCCACCGTGCGCAAATCGGTGGAAAGAATGGCCGAACTTGAAAAGTGGGAAGCCGAAGGCGTCCTAAAAGCTATTTCAAAGAAAGAGTCTTCAAGGCTTACAAAAGAAATGAACCGCCTTAGAAAACTTCTTGACGGCATTAAAGATATGAAGAGTCTTCCCGATATTATTTTTGTCATTGATCCCGTTGACACCCAGGGCGCCGTTAAAGAGGCCATTGCCTTAAACATTCCGGTAATTGCCGTCTGCGACACCAACGCCGATCCGGATTTAATTACGATGCCTATCCCGGGCAATGATGACGCCGCGCGCTCCATAAAGCTCTTTTGCTCCGCCGTGGCCGACAGTATTATTGAAGGCAGAAACGAGGCCAACGGCCTTACGCCCGAGGCGCTTGCCGCAGCCGCGGCTCCCGCCGAGGAAAAGAAAGAAGAAAAGCCTGTTGAAAACACTATACTTGCCGACGCTTTAAGAAAAGCTGTTTCCGAAAACGGGCAGGAACAGCAGCAAAGCGCCCCCGAAGAAAAAGAAGAGGCGCAGGAAACAGTTTCCAAAGAAGAATCTAAAGAAGGCGACGAGGAAATTGAGGAAGAAGAAGAAAAACTGCACAGCAGGGAAGAAAAAAAGGCTAAAAAAGCCATTGTCGCCAAGACGGCAAAAACCGCGGTCAAAAAAACCGTGAAAACAAAAACCGTTTAGTTTTACAGGCAACCCCCGTTCTAGCGGGCGGGGGTTGCAAAGATTAACGCGGTTTTTGGCAGGGAAAATATTTAAGTAAGGAGATACTTTTTAATATGGCCACTTTGGAACAAATAAAAACTTTAAGGGAAAAGACGGGGGCCGGTTTGGGCGCATGCAAAGCCGCTTTGCTTGAGAGCAAAGACGATCTTGAGGCGGCAATAGTTTATCTGCGCAAGAAAGGTCTTGCCGATATGGCAAAACGCGCTGGCAGGGAAACTAAGGAAGGCCGCACGGCGGTAAAGATTTCTGCCGACGGTAAAACTTATGTTATGGCTTCTTTAGGCTGCGAAACGGACTTTGTGGCAAAAACGCCCGATTTTACCAATCTTGCCCTAGCCATAGCCGATTATATGCTTGCAAACCCGACGGTAAGCGATTTTACCGCCGATGAAACTCTTGGCGCTATGATAAAAGAACATGCCCCCAAGTTTGGGGAAAATGTTTCTTTTACAAAAGCCGTCTGCTGGCAGGTTTCTGGCGATAATGTGATAAATTATTATCTGCATTCCGATAACAGGAAATCCGCTTTGGTGGAACTTTCCTGCGGCGCGTGCGACGACGCCAAAAAAGCGGAAGTCGCTTCTTTGGCGCGCGAAATTGCCATGCAGTCCGTCGGCATGGTGGCGCAGTATCTGCGGGAAGAAGACGTGCCCGCCGACGTAATTGAGAAAGAAAAAGATATTGCTGTTACCCAGGCCAAAAACGAAGGCAAACCCGAAGCCGCGATAGAAAAAATGATTCCCGGCAGGCTAAAAAAATTCTTCAAAGACGTCTGCCTTTTGGACCAGCCCTGCATCAAAGACAATAAAATTGACGTTAAAACTTTTATTGAACAGAAAGGCAAAGAGCTTGGCTTAACGATTAAAGTGGAAAGATTTGTACGCTTTTAATCTTTCTTAAAAACAAATAAAACGGCGCGCTTAAAAAAGCGCGCCGTTTTTGTTTATAGACAAATAAAAAGCTTAAAACACGGTGGCCCAGTCGCGGGTTGTCAAAATGAATTTAATTCTTCTGTTGCAGGCGCGGCCGTCGGGGGAATCATCTTTTACCAAAGGCATCCTTTTGCCGTGCCCGTAAGTTTTTATAGAGTCGGAATAAACGTCCCTGCTTATCAGATAACTTTTTACGGCGTTGGCGCGCGCGGCGGAAAGCCAGTCGTTATACTCATCGGAACCGACTTCGTCGGTATGTCCTTCAACTATAAGTTTATAACTGCGGTTGCTTTTCATAATTGAAGCCAGCTTATCAAGCGTGTCGTAAGAAGAGGGCACAAGAACAATGCTGTCAAACTCAAAATTAACGCTGGGTATTTTGCCGCTTTCGCGCATTTCGTCTGCGCTTTGGGAGGCTAATCTCTGCTCGTCTGCCCGCATATAGCAAATGCCGCTTAAGGTAAACAAATCGTTTTCTTTATCATAATAAGGCTTTTTTTCTCTTGGCGTATAACAAGCCCCCAAAAGCAAGACGCATACAAGCAAAAAGTAGGTTGCGGGTTTCATAAAAAAACTCCTCCGTTAAGCGGCGTTTAAGAAAATGCAAAATACAAAATAATCAAAAATATTATAGCAAAAATCGGTATTATATGCCTAAAAGCTTCATCAAAAGGCCTTTTGTGGATAACTCGCCGCGGCCCGAGCTGTTTTTATTTTGCCGCGCGCCTATGTTTTAAGCCAAAACTCAGAAGAGAAACGACTGCTTTCCCGACGTCAAAAACAGGCTTAAAATACGGCGTCCCCAAAAAGGGAAAATTGTGGATAGTTATCCCAAAACGTCCTTTTTTAGGGCTTAATTTGGCCTTATTTGACAATTTCTACATAACTGCCCACACCCAAACCAAGCGGCGTAAGAGGCGTTATTTTTACTTTGCCTTTTTCCGCGCCGGATATAACGGATATAAGGGCGTTTTCAAAATCCCAGCTTAAGTAAGGCGGGGCGAATTTAAGTTCTTGCGGAACGTAATTGATAATATAACCGTCGGCCAGCATTATGTTAAGCCAATAATTAAATGGAGAGTTTTTGCTTAAAGAAATTTCTTTTGCATCAATGTAAGCGTTTGCCTGCTTAAAGGCGCGAGCGTTTTTATCAAACAATAAATCAAAATTTATCCACGCCCAAAAGGAAGAATAATCATAATTTCCGTTTTGCTGCGCGGGCTTTTGTTCTTGCGCGTTTTCTTTTGTCTGCGGCGCGCTGGGCGCGCTGTTAAAGACATAGGCAAAATTCTGCGGGCAGCTTAGGCCGCCGTCTTCAAAAGCTTTTTGCAGACGCGTTATATTTTCTATATTACCCGAGGCCCAGACAAAGATATCTTTCTTAAGAGAGGCAAACTGCGGCAGGGCGGCGGAGTTATCAAAAAGCAGGGCATAATTCCCGAAATAATTTGAAAGCGTTTCTATGCTTGCCAGGATATTTGCGGCAATATCGCCGCCGGCGGCAACGGCGCGGTTTGCGGGCAGGTCGTCTGCGCGGTAATTTGTTTCAAAATAGGGCAAAATTTCTTCATATAGAAATTTTGCAAGCCCTTCGGTTTTTGTGCCGGCGCTCAGTCTTATGGTTACTACAAGCATAGTTTGCTTTTCTTTGGGCAGTATATTTGCAAGCTGTTTTTTATCCATATTTACGCCGCTTATTATGTAAAGCGCGGGATATTTTTTTAGATTATCCTGATAGCCTTCGGGAAAAATCACGGTGATTTTAGCTTCGCTCTTTAGCGCGCGCGCGGGAAATGCGGTGATTGCTTCCTCCCCGTCTTTTACAAAGATGCGCATATCGTCAAGCTCGGGCTTTTTTGCGCGCGCGGCTTTTTTGCGCGAGGGCTTTTGCAATTTACTTTTTTTGACGGCGGTCTTTTTTGCGTTTTTAACGGCGGAAGCGTTTTGCTCCGCGCCAGCGTTTTGGCTTTGCGCGCTTAAGCGCGGCGCGCAAAGGGGGAAGAGAAATAAAGATACGGCTGTTATTAAGATAAATTTTTTCATAAAAGTATTCTAGCATATAACACACACAGGCGCGCGCCGCGCTTAAGCGCGCAAAGCGCAAAAGCCTGCGGAAAAAAGCGTCAAAATTTAGTTAAGCAGGTTGTATAATTCTTTGGAAGCGGCTTCAAAGTAGGGGGTAAAAGCGTCGTCTTTATTTGAGTTTTCGGCTTTACCCAAGGGGCCTATTAACTGCAAAAGTTTTTGTTTTTCAAAGGCGGGGTTTTCGTATCCGCCCTGGTTGCCTTTAAGCAGCCCCGCGACGGAGCTTATTACGCGCGCGGCGTTTGCTTTTTGATTGGCGCTGCCCTGTTTAAGGCAGTCCTCAATATATTTGAAGCTGGGGTTGCCTAAAAAGGCGTAGGCCATGACTGCTATGGTGGCGGCGTTTGAGGAGGGTTCTTTCTTTAAGGATTTTTCAAGCAAAGGCTGCATTTGCTCATAATTTTTTGAGAGGGCAAAAGCCGCCGCGGAAATTGTGGGGGTGTCGTTATACTGCTGCGGCATTTTGGACAAAGCCTCCAAAACGTTTTTATTTTTAAGGTCGGCGGCCCATTCTATGGCGCTTAAGCGGCGGACGGGCAGCGGGCTTAGGAAAGCTTCTTTAAGATGCTTAAAAAGCGTTTTTTGATTTGTATCGGTCGCTATAAAAGCGCGCAACGCAAAAGGTTTATTAAAACCGTAGAGGGTTATCACTGCGTCAAGATATTTATCCTGCATTTTAGGTATAAGCAGGTTGTAGGACGCGCTTGCGTAGGCTTTAAGGATTTCGTCATCGGCGTTTAGGGCGGGCACAAGATAGTCGCTGTAAGAACTGTCAACTAAGCCGAAATCGGCCAGAGCGATAGCGGCAAGTATTTTTTTATATTCCTGCGTTTGTTGGGTAAGAGCGGACAGCAAAATATTTTGCTGCTGCCGGGTTACTGCCGCGGCTCCGTCCATAATGGTGCTAATTGCGGTAAAAGCGTTTTGCGGGTTTGTCGTTGAGGAGAATATGGTAAAAAGCTCCTGCTGGACGGCGGGCACTTCTTTTGCTTTTCTTATGGAGGAAGCTTCTTTTTCAAAATCTTTTAACTCGCCTTTTGCCCAGTTATTTTTTATGCATTGCGTTATTTGATTTACGCTTTCTTCGTCTGATATTTTTTGTTCGTAGGCTTTTTGGTTCGCCTCGTCTTTGAAGCACGGGGCGCAAAGCGCGGGCGCGGCCAAGGCTGCGGTTAAGGAGAAAATTAAAAAGCGGCGAAATATTTTCATAGTTAAATTATAGCATTGTACAAGTTTTTTGAGAAAAGTTTTTTGCATAAAAAAATCCCCCCTGAGCGGGGGGATATTGGGGGAGGGAGGTATAGGATAAAAGTTTTTTTATCTTTCCGAAGGCTTTTTAAGCTTCGGGGTAGTCCTTTCCTAAGATTTTATCTTGCGGAAAGGCTGTATAGAATTCTTTTGAGCGGAACGGGTTTTGATATGGGGGCTTTATGCTCCCGCATATAAAACGCGTTTTTGCCTTGCTCGCATAACATTACTAGTTTGACGTTTCCCAGCGATAAAAGAAATTTCAAGTTTGGTTTCATAAGTTTGCATTCCTCGTTTTTCATATTAATATAGTATAACTTCCAAAAGCTGCGCGCTAGGGCCCTTGGGCCCAGAAATGCGCGCAATTTGTGCCTATGTTTTTATAGGCCCCGATTTTATACAATATAGCTATGAGATTTGAAAGCTTCGTCGCAAAAAGATACTTAATGTCGCAAAGCAGGGGCGTGTTTTCGCTTATAACTACGGTTATAGGCATACTCGGCGTTTGCGTGGGTGTGGCCGCGCTTATTACCACCCTTGCCGTGATGAGCGGATTTCAAAACGATATCAGAAAGAAGGTTATCGGCGCGCAGGCGCACATTTTGGTTTTAGGCCAGATGAAAGACGACGTTTACCTCCAGTTGCAAAAGGACATTAATAATCTGCCCCTGGTGCGCGCAAGCGCGCCTAACACTTTGGGGCAGGCAATCTTAAATTATCAGGGGCGTTCCATGGGCGTTGTAATACGCGGTCTTGATCCCGAGGCTGAAAAGAAGACAAGCGACCTTATTTCTTCTTTGGAAGAAGGTTCTTTTGAGATTTCTCCGTCAACGCAGGCCGCGCCGGCTGCTCAGGCCGCTGCGGAACAAAAGGGCTCAAAGGATATCCCTCCTATAGTTCTAGGCGCGGAACTTGCTTTTAATATGGGCGTTGACGTCGGCGACGAAGTTGTGCTTGTAAGTCCGCGCAGCATAGCCGGCGGCCTGCCGAAGATGAAAAAGTTTAAGGTAAGCGGTCTTCTGAGGACGGGGTACTACGAGTTTGATAACACCATAGTTTACACCACCGTAAAGCCCGCTGCGGATTTTTTGGGGATAGAGGGAGTAACGGGCCTCTCGGTAAAATTAAGAAGTCTTGACGACGCCGAGGCCGTTGCCGACCAGATACGCGTACTTACGCGCGGCCGCTACGCGGTAAAAACTTTTTCGCAGTTAAACAGCACGCTTTACGCGGCCTTAAAACTTGAGAAAGCGATGATGTTTATAATTTTATCTTTAATAATTTTAGTCGCCTCCCTTAATATAACTTCAAACCTGATTTTATTTGGGACGGAAAAGCTGCGCGACATCGGCATAATGCGGGCTGTCGGCGCAAGCCCGCGTCAGATTAAGAGAATATTTATGCTGGAGGGCTTTTTTATCGGCACTCTGGGGATTTTAGCGGGCGTGGCTTTGGCTTTAGTTTTATGCTGGGCTATAGGGACCTTTGATTTTGTGCGCCTGCCGGCCGATATTTATTATCTGACCAAAGTGCCTGTCAGTTTGCAGTGGGCCGATATTTTAAGCGTCGTTGCGGGCAGTTACTTTTTATGTTTCCTCTCGGCGTTATATCCCGCTTACCGCGCTGCGAAGGTTAATCCCGTGGACGCTGTGAGATACGGTTAAAAATATGACTGAAAACGATATTATTCTTGAAGTTAAAAATTTAAGCAAGGTTTATAAAGAGGGCGCGCGCGCTTTAAGCGCGTTAAAGGACGTCAGTTTCAGCGCGCGGCGCGGGCAGTTTATTGTTTTTGCGGGGCCAAGCGGTTCGGGCAAGAGTACTTTGCTTAATCTTATCGCTCTTCTTGACGAAGCAAGCGGAGGCAGCGTAATCTTTGAGGGCAAAGATATTTTGAAACTTAAGGAAAAAGCGCGCGCGCGCCTGCGTCTTAACAAGATAGGTTTTGTGTTTCAGTTTGACGGTCTTCTTGCGGAGTTTACGGTTATTGAAAACGTCAATATGCCTGCCCTGATACGCGGTAAAAGCAAACTTGCGCGCGCAAAAAATTTGCTTAAAAATTTGGGGATAGCCTCTTTGGAAGAGGCAATGCCCCCTTCTCTGAGCGGGGGGGAAAAGCAGCGCGCTGCCATAGCGCGGGCTTTGATAAACGAGCCGTCTTTGCTTCTTGCAGACGAGCCGACGGGCAATCTTGACTCCAGCCGCAAAGAGCAGGTTTTTAAGGATTTTGCCGCCCTTGCCAAAAGCGGTCTTACGGTTATTATGGTTACCCACGATATGCAGGCGGCTTCTTACGCCGACGTTTGCTACCGCCTGGAGGGCGGCGTTTTAACCGCGTTAGAAAGAACCGAAAAGTAACTTTTTTTTCAGATTACGGAAATAAAAAAAACAGCCGTAAAATTTACGGCTGTTTTTTAATTTGTATTATCCCGCGTTCGTTTTCATTTTGCTGCGGGCCCGCTGTTTTATTTGTTGCCGCAGCATTTTTTATATTTCTTGCCCGAGCCGCAGGGACAGAGGTCGTTTCTGCCCGGTTCCGGCGGTTTTACCACGGTTTCCACCTTGCCGCTTTGTTCTTCTTTTAATTGTTTTTCGTGGTCTTTAACCCATTTTTTCATCGCGCGGGGGGAGTTCATGTCAACCCCGTCCGCTTCCATGCGCTTTGCAAGCTCAACGAACTTCTGCTTCATCTGGGGATCTTTAATTTTATTTTTTACGAAAGACGGCAGGGCCTGCATTTCCCTGTCAATTCTTTCCTCAATGCTTTCCTTTTTGTTTTCCTGTTTTTCTTCTTTTTGAGCCGCGGCGACTTCTCCCGCGGGTTTTGAGGCCTGCTTTTTCTTAAATAGAAAATCAAATATCATTGTCTTTGCTCTCCGTCGGTAAAAACTATTTTATATAACGCCCTTTATAATATCGTCTACCACTTTGCTTACCATTAAGGCTTTCTTTACAAATATTTTATTTGCCGGTATAACGATATGGCGCGGGTGTTTTTTCCAGAGTTTTAGGATATCTTCCTCAACCTCTATGGCTCTAGCCAGCGTTTCGGTGCGGACATTGGTGTTTTGGTAAAATTTTTCCTCGCGCGGAAGGGACATATGAATGATTGCATAGTATCTTGCGTACTCTTCCTCAATGCTGGTTTTAAGCGTTTTGAAAAAATCTTTCTGCCCGTAAGGCCAGTAAACCGCGCCGTCAATTGAACCCCTGTCGCACAAAACCAGTTTAGCCGTGGGATTAATTTCCTGAGCGAGGCCCTCCAGCTCTTTAGTCGCAAAATAAATTATGCGCTGGGCGTGGTAGATAGTGCGTTCGTTGCTGTCGTTACGGGGGAAACCTCCTCCGTAAATTAAGGTAGCGGCTTCTTTTGCTATTTCAATATCTGTGCCGTATTCCTCTTTTAACATGGACAATGCGGTGGTCTTTCCGCTTGCGGGACCGCCGGTAAATACAATCATCTTTTTCATACTATTGTTCCTCGTTTACGGGCGCGGGCCCGCTGGATTTTTCCTGCAACAGTTTTAAGTAGCCATCTTTTATTTTATTAAATTCTGCGCGCTTATTGGCGGGTATTTCGCGCGAAGCGCTGCTGCGGTTTTTTGTTTTAAGGAAATCAAAATATTTTTTGCCTTCTCTGATTCTGAAATCCAGATGCGGCCCCGTGGCTACGCCCGTTGCGCCGACATAGGCTATAGTCTGCCCCTGTTTTACTTTTGTACCCGCGGCAATGTTTTTTGCATAGCGGCTTAAATGCCCGTAGCAGGAAATATAATTATTGGGGTGGGCAACTTCAAGATAATTGCCAAAGCCGCCCTTTCTGCCCTTAAAGCGGACTATGCCGTCGCCCACGGTTTCAACGGGAGTGCCGGTGGGCGCGCCGTAGTCTATGCCCAAATGGGGGCGTCTTACCCTGAAGACGGGGTGCAGGCGGCTTTTGCTGAAGCGCGAGGTTATCCTGACTCCGCGCACGCTTATGGGCGATTTAAGGAACATTTTTTTAGTAAACTTGCCGTTCTCGTCGTAAAAATCCTCTTCGTAGCGGAAGGCGTAATTTTTCCCGCTTACGCCGCCGTCGTAATAAGCGGCTAAAATAGTTTCGTTGAAAGAAACGCCTTCGGGCGTATAATCCTCCTGCCAGAGTACGGCAAAGTTATCGCCGTTTCTTGTTTCTGTATTAAAATCCACCGCCCAGGAAAAGATATCTGTAAAATCCAGTATAAAAGAAGGTTTTAATCCCGCGTCCTGCATGGAAGTAAAGAGCAGGTTGTTTATTTGCCCCTTAACTAAACGCGTGCGCGTTTTTGAGGTTATATCCATAATTCCGGCCAGCAGTTCTTCGCCGTTTTTGGCCACGTAATAGCGCGTGAAATCTTTTGTTACCACCAGCATTTTGAAAGCGCCGTTTTCATCAAGCGTGAAGAAATATTTATCGCGCGGGGCCAGCCTGCGCATATTAAGCACGGTGTCCAGCTTGTTTACTATCTGGTTTGCCTCTTCTTTGCTGATACCGGCTTCCTCCAGGGGCAAAGACAAATGGCGTTTAAGATTGCCGCTATGTTTTTGGAAAGTTACAATCTCGGGCGTATTATCTTGGTCAACTTTATTTATATGACGGCGCGCGGCAAAATATACGCCAAAACAAATTGCAAGAGATAACGGCAGGTAAACTGCCGTCTTAATGAAAAAATCCTTTAGGTGTTTGTTTTGAAGTATATTCTTAAATTGCATAAAGGCCGCCTTTCAGGGTTTAAGAAAAAGGGGCGGGTTTAGCGCCCCTTTGATGATTTTATTTTTGATCTTTTAGGTACGAGCAAAGCGCAATAGCGTTTAGTTTAATGCTCGGGTGGTCCGCCCGCGAGGGCAGTATAACGGGTATTGAGGGGCCGGCAAGAATTGTGGCGGCCTGCGCATCTTCGCCGAAGAAGGCTATGGCTTTATAAACGGGATTACCCGCGTCCAAATCAGGCAGGACCAGCAAATCCGCATCTCCGGGAACTTGGGCGTTTGTGATGCCTTTTTCCATAGCGCGCTCTTTTGACAAGGAAATATATAAATCGTAAGGGCCTTCCACGATGCAATTGGGGATAAGGCCTTCCTTATTCATTTTTACCAAAGCTTCCGCGTCAAGAGTGGAGGGGATTTTTTCGTTTACTTTTTCCACGGGGCACACTATGGCGACCTTAGGTTTCTCAATGCCTATCTTTCTTAATATTCCCACGGCGTTAGAAATTATTTTTGCCTTTTGCTCAAGCGTAGGGGCTATTACCACGGCAGAGTCCGTCACCGCAAACATCTTGTGGTATTTTGCCGTCTTAAACAAAACAAAGTGCGTAAGCAAAGCGCCCTGCGGCACAAAGCCGAGCTCTTTGTTTAAGATGGCTTTCATATAATATTTTGTGTCCACAAGGCCTTTAATAAGGAAGTCGCCTTTGCCTTCGGCAATTTGGCGGGCGGCTATATTGCACATCTCGGGCACGTCGGCGCATTGGATAAAGGTAAATTTATCTTCTTTGAGGCCGACTTTTTTCATCATTGCCTTAACGACCGGTTCATCGCCTATGAGAATGCCGCTTGAGATCAGGCCTTTTTCATCGGCCATTTTTATGGCGGTTAAAGCTTCTTCGTTGTTTGCTCCCGGTACTACGACGCGGTTGCTTTTGCCTTTTACAAGTTCAATAAGCTCGCCGAAACTGTTGAATTTCATTTTTTACTTTCTCCTATAATTATTTGAAGTTTACTTATATTCTTTTATCATTGCAGGGTTATTAAGCGCTCTTACGGCGGCCTCTCTGAGGGCGGCTTTTTCGTCGCTGCCCGGGTATGAAAATACGGGCGCAAGCCAGCGCACTTTTTTTTCTAAGGTTTTACGCACGTAGTCGTCATACATTACAGCGCCCGTTAAAATAACGGCGTCAAGCCTGCCTTCGGCCGGCGCCGCCATATAAGCGATATACTTTGCAAATTGGTAAATCATGGCGTCAACTACTTCTTTTGCTTTTTCCTGTGTGCAGATGATATGGGGGGCTTTGGTTTTATCGCCCGTTTTAATGAAGGCCGAAATTTCCCTTAAATCCTGCGTTCCGGTGTAGGCGTAAAGGCCGCCGTGCCCCTTGATTTTTAAGGCCATCTGCGGCCGCGTGTAAATGCCGCTGTAGCACAGGCGCGCAAAAGCGCCGGTGGGCAGGGTGCCGCTGCGCTGGGGCGTCATGGGGCCTTCGCCGTCAAGACCATTGGTAACGTCAACAATTCTGCCGTTAATGTGAGTGCCTATGGTAACGCCGCCGCCGGCGTGGATAATTACAAAGCGGCATTCTTCGTAAGGCTTATTTAGTTTGGCGGCCGTATGGAAAGCGACGCGTCTTTGGCTAAGCGCGTGGAAGATTGGTATCCTCTGCAGGCTTGGCATGCCGGTATACTGGGCTTCGGGATACATTTCGTTTACGACCTCGGGATCGGTAATCATAGCGACGCAGCCGGCCTCTTTTGCTATTTCGTGGGCCAGTATGCCGCCCAAATTGCAGGGGTGTATGCCCAAAAAGCCCTCGCGCAGATCTTTAAGCATGGCCGCGTTGACGTAAAAAGTGCCGCTTTCGGTATGTTTGGTAAGGCCGCCGCGGCCCATAACGGCGTTTATCTCTTTAAGATTTATCTTGTGATTTTTAAGATAATCAAGTATAATTTTCTTTTTAAGGGGCGCCATCTCGGCTACATTTTTATCTTCATAAGGGGCCATATCCGCGGTGGAATACTCAAGACGGACTTCAAAGACGGTTTTATCCCCGCTGTAATAGCCGATATCGTCGGAAGTTGATCCGGGGTTTATTACCAGAATGTTAGCCATAAAAGCTCCTCAGTATGCAGAAAAAATGATGATGTTGTTTATATTCTAACATATTTTATAAAAGCGTAAACAAGCCGCTTTGCGGCAGTTTGTGGGCCTATGTCGGTCTAGGACCAAATGCCCTTGCAATACGCGCGAGTATTTATTATCTTATTTAATATCCAAGGGCGCAGATATGCGGGCGGCCCGCAGGTTCGGTATATTTAATTTTACTTATCCGTATTGACGGCGGAGGTTATTTCTTTTATGCCCAAAAAATATGATAAATCTTTTATTAAAGCGATAAAAAATATTATAGGTCCCAAAGAAAAAAAAGAAACGCAGGAAGAGGCGGAAAACTCGGTCCTTAAATGCGCGGTGCAGATATTTTCAAAGATGAATACGCCGCACATTATTTTTGATTCCGAGCAAAAAATTCTATATATAAACCCTGCTTTTTTAAGCCTTATAGGCGCAAAGGAAACGCCTGTGAGCGTAAACGATTTGCTTTCCTCAAAAGATCAGAAAACATTTGCTAAGAAGACGGCGGAAGTTTTTTCTTTTGAAGAACCTTCTGCGTTTAGTTTGACAGTGACCTTCGGCGGTTCGGTATGGCAGACTGAGGCCGACGCCGCTTTTCTTGCTTCCCGCGGCGGCGTCAAATACGCAGTTTTATGCGTGCGGGACAATACGGAAAACGCCGAGCGCAAAAAACAGGAAGACCAAATTTTACGGGATAAAAACCTTTTGCAAAGCATTTTGGATTACGCTCCTTTCGGCATTTACACGCGCGGAGCAAAAGGCGGGGCTACCTTTTGGAACAAAAAGACTACCGAGATGCTTGAAGACACCGACGAAACCCTCATGACGCCCGGAGCGCATAGGAACCAAACTAAAGAAGAAATACAAAACTACATTGCGCGCGAGGAAGAAATTTTGCGCGAGGGCAAAGTCGCCGTCTACCCGCAGGAGTCTTATACAACCCGCGAAGGTCACAAGGTAATGCTGCATTTGACGAAAGTGCCTATCCCGGCCACGGGCAGCAATTCGGCCTGTGTGCTGACCATAGCGCAGGATATAACGGAACGGTATTTGCAGGAACAGGAAACGGCAAAGACGCAAAAACTTCTCCAGACTATTATAGATAACGCCCCCGTCGCAATATATGCAAGGGATTATGAGGGGCAGGTAATTTTTAGGAATAAAAGAAGCATAGAAATACACGGTCCTTACGACGGAGAACAAAACGAAACGTCCGAACAAAAAGAATTTTATAAAAAGCGCGATAAAGCTCTCTTTACCACCGGCAAACTGCTCGATTTGCCCGAGGAGGAGTATACCGTAGAAGGCAAAAAACGCATAATGCATTATATCAAAGTGCCCGTTTTTGACGCGGATAAGAAACCGCTTTTGGTCGTAACCATAGGCGAAGAAATAACCCAAACGAGGGAGAAAGAGCGCGAAATTGTCCGCAGCCAGAATTTTCTTCAGAAAGTTATTGATAAACTTCCCCTCGCCCTGTTTGCCAAAAAATATAGCGGGGAATATATCTTGTGGAACAAAAAGTGCGAGGATGTTTTTGGCAAGGAAGCCCAGGCGGTTATCGGCAAAACGCATCATCTGGACAATATAAATCCCGAACAGGAGGAATTTATCCGTCTTCAGGACCAAAAAGTTTTTGACGGCGGCAGGGAGGTGGATATTCCGCAGGAACTTATTTCAACCGCGGCCGAGGGCGCCAAAATTATGCACACGGTTAAAACGCCTCTTTTTAACGACGACGGCACGCCTAACTGCCTCCTGGGCATAAGCGAAGATATTACGGCTAAAACAAAAATGGAAAGGCAGGTTTATGAAACAAAAACAAAATACTCCCTTTTAATTGAAAACAGCCGCGAAGGCATTTTGATTGTAGAGCAGGGCAACATCTCTTTTGCGAACCAAACTTTTCTTTCGGCCTTAGGTTACGAGGAGGAGGAGATTAAGAAAAAGACCTTTCTGTCTATTTGTGCGGCCGAGAGCCAGGCCCAAGCCAAAGAATTTTACGAAAAAGTGCTTAACGGCAGCGCGTCGCACGATTTTGCTTTGATAAAGATGCGCAATAAAAACGCCGAGGAAATTGTTGAGTTTGAAATTTCAAGCGCGGTTTCAAAATATTTGGGCAAGAAGATTTTAATTCTTTTCCTGCGCAATATTACCAAAGAGCGCGCGCAGGCGCAGGCGGTCAAAACCAAAGAGGATAAATTTCGCGAAGTTTTTGAAACGGCTAATAAACCTTTTGTTTTGCTGCAAAACAACGGCTATATTTACGATATGAACCGCGCCGCGCGCGACCTGCTGGGTTTTACGGCTGAGGACAAGGGGTTTTACGGCAGTCTTTACGTGAAACCGGGGCTGCCTCTTAAAGCGCTTAAAGCTTTGGACGGCTTAAAAAGCAGTCTTTTTGACGCGGTTGTGGATTTTGATAAATTGGGCGCAAAATTTCCGCGTATAATAAAGAGGGGCGTTTTGAACCTGACGGTTATGATGACGCCCGTCAACCGCAGGCATCTGCCGAGCGGCAAGCTTTCGGCGGATTTCCTTTTGGAACTTGCCCTTAAACCTGAGGACGGCCCTTTGCCGGAGGAGGCAAAAACTCTCAGTCCGGATATTTTATTTTATCAGGACGCCGTGCTCCTGTGTTCGCGGGAGGGCATTATTCTTAAGGCCAACGCCGAGGCGGCGAATCTGCTGGGGACGGAGTCTTCCGATTCCTTAAAGGGCAAAGATATAACGGTTTTCTTTTCGGAGAATGACAAGCCTTCTCTTAAATCCGACATTGCGGAAGTTTATTCCCAAAGCATGGTTAAAAGCAGAAGTTATTATATTAAAATTAAGACGGCCCTTATTCCCGTTGAAGCCAGCGCGGTGCTGGCAAAAAACAATAATTTTCTTTTGTCCTTAAGAAATAATGCCGCCAAAAAGCAGCTTATAGACACCCTCAGGGAGCGCAGCGAGTATTTGCAGGCGATGGCCCACGTTGTAGACGGCGCTTTGTTTGAGTGCGATATACAAAACGGGGAGTTCTCCGCCTTTGATAAAGTCAACGCCGAAGCCTGCCGCATGAGCGGGCTCAGCGGCAGGGAGCTGCATACATTATCGCTTTCCGATATTTTGGACCCGGCCAAAAAAGAGAAAAACAAAGTGCAGATTTATCTTTCTTCAAAAATAGAACAGTTGAAAAAAGAGGGCACTATTTCTTTTGAAGCGCGCGTGAGTTTTTACGAAAAGACGGTAACGGCTCTTATAAGGATAAGCAGTTTCTCCCTGCTGGGCAGATCCCGCGCGATAATAATAATGAGGGATCTCAGCAAAGAGCGCGTTTTGGAAAGCGAGCTTAATCAGAAAATGAAAGAGCTAAACGGCATACGCGAAGGTATGAACGGCCTTTATCTTAAGGTAAACGGCAAAGGCGTGATAGAGGAATACCAAACTAACGACATGACGTTTAACATTGCGGTTTTCCCGTCGGACTTTTTGGGCAAAAGCCCTTATAAATATCTGAGCAAAGAAATGGCCGACAGCGTCCTTGAAAGTCTGCGCCGCGCCATTGAAACAAACACGCCGGTGCATACCAATTTTTCCATGCAGTACGGCACGGAGCATCGCTTCTACGAAGCTTTCATCTCGCCGCTTGCGGAGGAAGGCAAGGCCGCGGTGCTAGTCAACGGTATAGAAAATAAGCGCGGGCTTGAAAACCGCGTAAGGGATCTCTACGCGATATCGGCCCGCAGGGAAGGCGGCTTTGTGCGCACGATGAATGATATCCTTGAGTTTGGCAAACAGATATTCAGCGCGCAGGTGGGCGCGGTCTGCCATTTCAAAGGGCCTGACAGTCAAAACATTATCGTAAACTATGCGACGGCCAACGCGCTGGATATTATAAAAGGCGTTGTTGTTCCCGTGGGGGACTGCCTTGCCCCGATACTAAAGGGGGAGGTCTGCTCCTATGAAAGCACTAAGGAACTAGTCTGCCAAAACTGCCTCCACAGAAAGTTTGACGTTTCTTCCCTGATAGCGGCGCCGCTTATGATAAACGGTGCGGTGGAAGGGCTTATATGCTTTATGACTATGGGGAAAGGCAAAATGCTTATATCCCAGGAAGACAGAAACTTTATAAGCTTTATAGGCTCTTTGTTAAGCAGCGCGCTTGAGGTTCGCCAGGCGAAGAAGGCGGTGGATAATTCCCTCGCCGCGATAAGAAAGATGATTTCCACCCTGGACAGCCCCGCTATGATAACCGACAATCAGCTGCGCATAAAGAATATTAACGACGTTATGCGTCATTTGTGCGGCGTCTTTGATATGTACGAGGTTGAAGACAGGAATATCTTTGCCAAATTTTCTTTTGACAGCGGCAAGGTTGAAAAAGAATTTAAGCAGGCTTACGCGACTTCAAAAGGCGGCGTGTTTGATTTCAATTTTGAAATCATTTTATCCAACCGCCACACTTTGGAACTTGCCTGGCACATCGTGGAATTGCGCGACGGCCACGGGCGCGTGAAAGGGTTTTTGTTCGTCAGCGAAAGCATTAAAGATTTGGTACAAGTCAGGAGTCTTATCAACGGCCCTTCGCGTCATATATAATACGAGGGCTGTTTACGGCTGCGGGAATGTCCTTAAAGTTTATTCATTCTTGACTTTGGGCGCGTGAGTGTGTATTATATACTATAAGCATTTGGGCATGCTGTAATTTTGCACAGCGACCTTTATAGGGGGCTCCGTTATGAAAAAAATTTTATTTACAGCGTTTGCGCTTTTGGCCTTTTCCCTGGCAAACGCAGACGAGTTTACGATAAGCACCGTAATCAGCAATCCTTCTTCCGTGTTTGATAATCTTGTCGTTACTGGGACACAAAAAATCGGCCTGGGGGAAGACGTTTCGGTGCAAATAGGAGCGGTTGACGCAGATGGCGGCGACTCTATTTTTCAAAAGCAAATAGTGCGCACTTACAAGAAAATGCGCTTTGCCACCGACGATGAAGACAGCGCGGCAATCACTGTTGTCGCAAAAGACGGCACTTATGTGACGGGAGGTATTTTGGGTGCGCAGGAAGGAATTTATGCCTACTCCGGCGGCGATGTTTTTATAAATACCGGCGAGCAGGAGTCCGTGAACATAGGCCTTCAAGCTGATTATTTATACGCTTCAGGGGCCTTTTTTAACACGGATTTTTCGGTTACCTCTGTAAGGACTATAAACCTTAAATTTTTCAACAGCAGCGGGCAGGAGATTGCTTTGGGAGCTCCTTATGATATTATAAATAATGGCTCTATATATTGGCATCATCCCGATTCAGCGGCTACTTTAGCATCAAGAACAGGTACGGCAACTGTTTTGACCGGCTGGCATAAGTCAACCGACGGGGCTATTATAAGTGGTTCTGCAGAGAGTAACAAGCGTACCTCGCAATCTGGTACAATGACAGAAACGCTTCCGTATTCCGTCAGCCGCGTGCGGATAGAACCTTTTTGCCAGAAGACAAATAGTTCAGATCCCAATACTGCCTGCCAGCCTCGCTTTGAAATTTCAAACGAAGATGGTTTTACCGGGGATGCGACTGCGTCCGCCATTTCTACTTTGAGCGATTGTAACTTGTCTAATAAAACTCTTGAGCAATTTGCAAAGGAAAATTGCGCGGGGAATGGGGATTTTAAGTGTTATTTGCCTCCGGTTCCCAGCGCCCCTTCTACTAACTTTACCTGTGAGAAGTCCAAGAGGACGGATTCCGGTTTATATTGCCTCTATCACCGGGAGCTTCCAGTATCTTACACCATCTTTAGCTGCACAGGTGAGCCCTCTCTAAGAAGTTATGACTACGAAACTTATTACAGAGATAAACTTGAAAGCGTTAACATGCAGCTGGAGCCGATAAGTAACGCCGGCACAACCCAAAATTTGAGATTTGTAACTTTCAGATTAGAGTAGTAAAACGGAGAAAGTATGATTAAAGCAGGTTCTAAAGTGGCAATAAACTATACTCTTACGGTTGACGGGCGTATAACTGATACCTCTCGCGGCCGCGGCCCGTTGGAGTACGAGCAGGGCGCGGGCCAAATAATACCTGGGTTGGAACAAGCTCTTTTAGGGCTTAAAGAAGGGGATAAAAAATCCGTTGACGTAAAAGCGGATTTGGCTTACGGCCCCTACAAACAAGAAGCTCTCAGAAAAATCCCCGTTACCTCCATTGAAAACGCGGATAAACTTAAGGTGGGAGACGTAGTCGGGGCGAACTCGGGCGGGCACTCTTTCAAGGCTGTTATAAGCAAGATAGAAAACGGCGAAGTGGAATTGGATTTTAATCACCCTCTGGCCGGTAAGGACCTGCATTTTGAGGTTGAAATAATCTCCGTAAAATAACCGCTTCAGAGAGGCGGCGTTTTATTTTGTCGGCGCGGTTTAAGCCGCGCCGATTTTTATGTCGGGGCGCGGCGGCGTTAGGGCGGCGCGTTGTCAGTTGACGTTAAAATTGCTAAAATATAAACATTGCCGTAGATGCCGAGATAGCTCAGCTGGTAGAGCAACCGCTTCGTAAGCGGTAGGTCGTGGGTTCGAATCCCATTCTCGGCTTATCTTATTTGCCGCGCGGGACGGTTTTGGCGGGTACGGGAACGGTAAATATGGCGCGCGTTAAAATGCAGGGAAATAAAATCGCCGCAAAAGCCGCGGGAACGACGGAAGCAAGCGTCGGCGCGTGTTCCTTTTTTGATAAACTTATTTTGCATTGGCTGGGCATAAGCGGCGTTGTTATCGCCTGCGGGCTTTGTCTGCAGACGCAGGACTCGGCCCAAATAAAAATAACAAGTTTTTACGTTTCGGTTTTAGGTTTGTTTGCGCTTTGGGTATCCTCGCTTATTTACGAACGCAGAAATATTTTTACCGTTAAAAATTTAATCACGCTCCTTCCTTTTATTTTATATTTCGCTTACGCCGTTTTTTCTTATTTTGCTTTTCCTTACAAACTTGCCCGTCTTGAACTCTTTGCCCGCTTTTGCGGATACAGTTTTATTTTTCTGGTTTTGGCCTTTCGCGGCTCGGCGGATTTTTTGGCTGGTTTACTCAAATATATAATAGGGATATGCTGGGTTGTTTTTGCCTACGGCGCTTTGCAGGTGATAAATAATTATATTGTAAAAGGGGCGGATTTTTTATTTTGGACGGATTTCTTCGCCCGCCGCGTATTTTCCACCATAGCAAACCCTAATTTCTTTGGCAATTTCTGCGCTTTCGGGCTTATGTTTTGCTTTGCCTCATATTTATATACGCGCAAAAAATCGCTGTTGATTTTAATGGGGCTTGGCCTTGTTGATATATTTTTTACGGAGAGCAAAGGCTCCTGGCTTGCGCTTGCTTTGGGAACGCTTGTTTTTGCCGCGCTTTACGCAAATTTCTTTTCGGCTTTTTATAACAAACATAAATTTAAGTTTAACTCCCTTGCGCTTTTAGGCCTGCTTGCCGTCAGTTTGCTTGTCGGCTATTTTGCGCTTAACAGGTGGCAGTCGGTAAATTTCCGTTTGTCAACGTGGCGCTCAACGTTTGAGATGGCGCAGGCAAAACCGCTTGTCGGCACGGGCATAGGCTCTTTTGCCGCAGTATATCCTTCTTATAAACGGCCCGAGATTTTTTATATGGAGGGTATCCACAACGCCGAAACGCGCCACGCCGAAAACTATTATCTTGAACAGTGGGCAATCTTGGGGACTTTGGGTTTTGGCATTTATCTGCTGGCGTTCTTTTATATGCTGGGCGCTGCGCGCCGTAAGTTTAAGCAGATAAACTTATCGGCGCAGGGGCAGGAACGTCAAAGAAATTTTCTGCTGCTTGCTTTTGCCTGCGCTGCCGCCGTGATTTACATACATAACTTTGTGGACGTTAGCATTTATTTTGTTTCAACAAGCTATTTTCTTACCCTATTTAACGGCGCGTTGTTTGCTTTGTGCTTAGGCCCGCTTGAGAGCAAAATAAAGCCTTATCCGCCAGCGGCCGCCGCGCCCGGAAACAATTTTATTTTTTATCTCTTTGCCGTCTTGTGCGCGGCGGTTTTGCTCTTTATCGCGGGCTCGGCCTTAAAAGATTTTGCGTTAATTACGGCCGGCGCGCGGAAGAGAATCATTGTTTATATTATTTATTGGCTTTCGGTCATAGCGGTAAGCGCGGGCATTTTTTGGGCGTTTGCAAAAGTTATATTTAAGACAAAAAGTTTTGCCGTCGCTTTGCTTTGCGTTTTTTGCGGCGCTCTTATGCTTTTGCCGCTGCGCCTTACCAAGGCGGAATATTTTTTGGCTTTAGCCGGCTATTTTGCCGATAAAGATAAGGATAAAGCCCTGCTTGCCTACACGCGCGCCATAGAGTTTGCGCCTTTTATAAGCCAGTACTATAATTTCAGGGGGCTGGTCCTATCCTCCCGTCTGGACACGGCAAGAACTTACCAGCCTAAAATAGGCGACTCCCGGGCTGCCCTTATGAATGATTTTGACCGCGCGCTTAGGGATTTTAATAAAGCAAATTACCTTACGCCAAACGATGTTCTGATAAATTATAATTTGGGCGTTTTGCATTATGCTTACGCTCTAAAACCTTTCCATGACGAAGCGGCGCGGGAGCGTCTTTTCGGCGCGGCCGAAGCTTATTATAGAAAAGCTCTTTTGCTGGATCCCGTTTATGATAACACTTATTTCCAGCTGACTAACATAGCCCTCCAAAGGAAAGATTATAAAGCGGCTTTTTATTGGCTTGAAAAATATCGCGCAGCGCCGCGCGGCGTTATAAACGAAGAGTATTTATCCCGCCATAAAAACAACGAGAAAGCAAGCGGCCACTATTTTGACCTGGCCGAAATTCTGCCGCCGGGGGATAAGGAAGAAATTATCCGCCGCGTGCAGACGGAGCGCGCTTTATGAAACCTCCCGCCGCAAAAACTTCCTTGGCGGTTGCCCCTGCTTCTGCCGCTTTAACCGCCGTTAATTTCCTCAAGAGGATATTTTTTGCGGTTGTTATTTTTTGTTCCCCTTTGATTTTCTTTACCAATCTTACCGTGAATCCTTTTGCGGCGCAAAATATTATTTTGACCGTAAGCGCGGCCTTTCTGTTTTTACTTTACGCTGCCGGCGCGCGGGCGGAAGGGAAATTGGAGTTTTCTTTGAGCAAGGCCGATATCTGGCTTGCTCTTTTTATTTTAATTTGCGCCGCCTCTCTTATTTATAACGGTTTTGCCGACGCCGAAAGAGGAGCCGCCGTTTTCAGCGAAGGCTGGCGGCGCGGGCGGCTGCTTTTAATAAATGTCTTATTTGGCTACGCGCTTGCCAAATTTGCGCGTCCCGCAAACGAGGGGGATTTTGCCTCCTTTGACGCGGGGCGGCTTGCTTTGCTGTTATTGTGGGCTGTTTTGTGGACGCTTTTCCCCGCTTTTAAGATGCGCGGCGTTTTTGATATCTACGCTTTGCTTTTATGGGCTGCAGGCATATATGTTTGTTTTGGCGTTTTAAGAGAATTTACCGCCAAAAGTTTTGCCGATATTATGCTTGCCGTAAGCGCGGTTTCGTGTCTTTACGGGCTTACGCAGAATTTGGGTTTTGAGATATTTTGGAACGGGCAGATATCCCAGGATTTCGGCTCGCGCGCGGTGTCCGCCTTCGGCAATCCTAATTTCCTGTCGTCCTACGTTATAATGCTTATGCCGCTTTGCGCGCTTTATTTTCTGAGCGCGCAAAAACTTTCCGCGCAGTTTTACTACGGCTTTGTCTTATGCGCGCAAAGCGCGTTTTTGGCCGTAAGCATGACGCGTTCTTCTTGGCTGGGGCTGGCTTTGGGCGCGCTTGTTTTATTTTCCTTTAAGGACTTTAGAAAGCTTATTTTTTCTAATAAGCTAAAAGCCCTTTGCATAGTCCTTCTTTGCGCGGGTTTTTTTATTTTATGGCCGCAGGGCGGAGGGGACGGTTATAAATCCTCCGTCGTGCAAAGGGCGGGAGAAAATAAAATAAGCGCGTTTAACTTAGATGTGCCCAAAGAGCAGATAAATCAGGCTTTCCACCAGCGTCTTATGATGTGGACCTGCGGTCTTGAGGCGGCAAAAAGCGCGCCGGTTTTGGGCAAAGGCTGGGGCTCTTTCCAACTTAATTACGCGCCCTGCCAGGGCCGCCTGCTGGAGCGTTATCCGCAGCTTAACGCCGTAAGAACGCAGGCCAACAGCGCCCATAACGAGTTTATTGAAACCGCCGCGCAAAGCGGTTTTTCGGGTTTGTTAGTTTACCTTACTTTTTTTTGCATTTCTCTTTTTGCTTTTTTTAAGGTTTATAAAAATCTTGCTTTGAATGCGCGGCTTTTTTATGCGGCTCTTTTCTGCGGGCTTTGCGCGGTTATTGCCGATAATATGCTTAATATAACCATGCAGACGGCGATAGTCGGCTTTGCTTTTTGGTTTATTTTATCTCTTTTTAACGGCGCGGCCGCAAAAAGAATTGTGATAAAAACGGGCAGAGCTTTTTCCTGCGCGCTTATTTTGTCTGCGCTTATTTTGTTAGGCGTTTTATTTTACGCGCAGACAAATATTTTGCGCGGCGGCGTTTTGGAATTGCGCGCGCTTAAATATTTTGCCGCCGGCGATTTTGTAAAGAGCGCGGCGGCCGCGCGCGCCTCGGTGGAAAAAACGGGGACGCGGGCCGAGGCCTTTTATACTTTGCTTAACTCTTTGTTAAAAACGGGGGATTTAGGCGCGCTTGATAAGTATGCCGCGCTTGCGCAAAAGCGCTTTCCGTTTTATCACGAATTTTATCTGCACCGCGCTTTTGCGCAAAGCAAAACGGGCGACAGCGCGGCGGCCGCGCAAAGCCTAAAGAGCGTTTTGGATTTATATCCATCCCACTCTCCTGCGGCGGAGGGATACGCCGCCCTCATTGCGCAAAACCGGTTTTTACAGACGCGGGAAAATATTGCTTACGTCAAACTTCTTGCCGGGAGATTTTATTTTAACTCTTTAATAAAAACCGCTTTTTGCGATATTTTATTTCAGCAGGGCGGATATGAGGAAGCGCGCGCTTATATTTATCCGTATTTGGAGGAAGATAATTTTAACTTGGATTACATAAGAATATTGAAGACGGCGGACGATAAACTTGGGATAAAACGGGACGACCTCTTAAAAAAGGCGCAAAATTTTGCTAAACTTAAAGCGGACTTAGCGGGCGGCGGTTTTAATCCCGCGGAGCTTGAAGGGCAATTGAAAAAAACGGCTTTGGACAATCCGCGCGACCTAAACGCGGCCATGCTTTTGGGGGAGTTTTATTACAGAACAAACCGCCCTCTTTTAGCGCTTGAAACCATAGAGCCTTTTTATAAAACGCACGCAGAAAATTTTGCTCTTAATTTTGCGCTTGCCTCGGCAAATAAAGCTTTGGGGCGTCAAGATAAGGCGCAGGAGTATCTGCGTTTCGTCTTAGAGAAAGACTATTTTAATGTTACCGCGCGCGCCCGTTTGGACAAGTAAGAAACGCTTTTTCTGATGGCTTGCAAAAAAGCTCTTTACAAAAGCGTCTAAATTGATATAATCATTAGTGTATCGTATAAATATACCTTAATGAGGTAGCATATGTTTAATATTAAAGCCTGTAAGACGAATTTATTTTTCGGGATTTTATTTGCATTTATTTTTTGCGCAGGGTTTGTCCTTTGCGCTTACGCCGAAGACGCCTCCAAAGCTCAGGAGAATTTGGACCTCGGCAAACAACTGTACGAAAGCGGCAAGTTTAATCAGGCTATGGACCAGTTTGTCAATGTTTTTGTTGAAGGCAACAGCGAGCAAATAGCCGAAGCCAATGAATATATGAATTTAATCCACTATGCCGCGGGCAACGTAGAGGAAGGCATAGTAACCGAGGAAGACACCTTTGTTCCCGAAGAAAGCATTAATCCCGAAGCTAAGCAGGCCGATGTTCTTAACGCGCAAACCTCTCAGCAGGATTACGGCATAGGCGCGCTGGCTTCCCCTTATGTTTTGGATCCCCAGACGGGGAAAGTTATTACCGGCATAGTTAAAGAGCAGATTGTCGTGCAGGACGGATTCCCCTCCAACGATCCGGAGGAATTAAGGGCCATTAAAAAGAACGAAATTGACCGCCGCATCTACGATGAAATAAGTTTTATAGTTTCAAAACTTTCCAAAGTTCAGGGCGTCAGCGTTTATACAAGAGGCGGGTTTTTAGACGCTATAGATATGGACGCAAAACTTATTTTCGGCAAGACGGCCACCACATTTACCCCCGAGTCCAAAGAGATTTTGGATATGATTTACAATCTGATGATACTTAACGGCAGGCCTTCGTTTGTTTTGCTGCCTCCGGGTTCTTACAGCGATAATGTAACGATACAGGGAGTCAGACAGGCGGCGGCGCTTAACTCCTATTTTATAAACAAAGGCATTTCAACGGCAAAGCTTAGCTTTAACATGGGCCTTTCTGCGGAAGAGCCTCCCCTTAAATTCAGCGACTTAAACGGGCTCTCCATAGTTTTTGATTATACTTCGGTGCCGAAACTTAAAAACACCGTGGCCGACAGAAACACCGCCCCGATACTCAGCGTCGGCATGTATCCGGAGGACGGCTTTTTCCCGCGCAAAGGAGAGGGCATGGTTGTTGACTTTTCGGTCGTGCAGGCTGTATCCCCCGTCAAAGATTGGACTTTCCAAATTGTGCGCCACGCCGGAGATAATAAATATTACGTCGTAAGGCAGATAAGCGGCACAAAAGCGGCCTACCGCCAGATATACTGGAACGGCAGGAAAGAATATTTTGGGCCGATGCTCCCTTCGGGAAGATATACTTTTATTTTAATAGCTAACGATGAAAAAGGCCGCCAAAAAGTGGTAAGACGGCCGGTTTCTCTTTTCTCCGAAAGTACTGACGGGCTTAATTACTACGGCGCGCCCAAGGGCAGGAAAGAAGGCGCTCTTGATTACCAGGCGGCAAGGCTTTGGAATAAACCCGCAAGGCAAATGATAACGCCCTATACAGACGAAGAAAATCAAGCCTATGAAAGTTACGACGCCGCGACTACCGTGAGCGCAGACGAACTGGCTGCCTCCCAACAAGAAGGCGCGGGAGAGCAGGCTCAGTCTGTAGCCGATATGCCGGAGATGCCGCAGGGCTCGTCCTCCGAAGGAGTAAGCACGGACACGGCCGATTCTATGACCGAAGTGCCCCCGGCTGTTGCGGGAGAGGTTCCTTCCGACGCTGCGGCGGAGGATGTTGCGGCCGATCCCAATGCAAACGCGGAACAGTACGAAGATATACCCGAAAAACAATAAACTCAAAACGTAAAAAGTAAATCGGGCAGGATTTTAGGGGAAGTACAAGATTATTAAATCAGGGTGAGCGATTTATGGCATTAGGTAAAATTGACAGCGTATTAGGCATCAAACGTTCCGGACGGAAACAAAGTCTGGGCATATATATTTCTCTCACGGACATTTACGTAGCCCAAGTCTTTGAAAAATCCGGCGGGATAGAAGTAGATTCCTTAATTAAACTTCCCGTGGGGGAGGTAAACCCCACCTTGCTAAAGCCGTCGGAATTAAACGAAGGCTTCTTCTCAAGCCCTAAGCATTGGCTTGATCCCATAAAAAAGATTATAGACAGCAGGCATTGGAAAACCAAGGACGTTGTGGTTTCCCTTTCCCCGAGTTTCAGCATACACCGTCATTTTGTTATGCAGGATATGTCGCGCCATCATTGGAGGCAGGCTGTGCCTTTGCAGGCGCGCAAATATATACATTATCAGTTTGACAGAGGCGTCTACGACTATGCCGTTTATCCTTTTTACGCTCCTTTAAGCAAGGCAAAGCGCTTGGGGGTGGCGTTTTCAATAACCTCAAGCAGGATAGCGGCCGTGCTTGAAGCTGGCATGCGCAATATAGGCCTTAACTTAGTGGCGATTGAAACTTCCCCCTTGTCCATATACAGGCTTTTTAACCAGACTGATAAAGAAAATATTCCCGGCAAAGGCTGTATTTACGCTAACTTTACTCAGCATGAAGGGCAGTTTTTGTTTGCCTTAAACGACGTACCTATATTATTAAGGGAAGTTGAAGCCACCCGCGCGGCTGGCGCGCGCAACCGTCTGGAAGTTAACAATTGCGTGGATTTCGTTTCAAAGCAGTTGGAAAAGAATCCCTTTGAAGATATTACCATAGTTTCCGACGACGGAGATTTCTGGGCGCCTATTTTGGAGGGCGAGGTTAAAAGACACGTAAGAATTTGGAAGATATCCGAGATTTTCGGTTTCAAAGTAACGGGTTTTGAAGAAATGGCCGCCATAGGCGCGTGCTTAAAGTTCCTAAACGAAAAAGTAGGAGATATTGATTTGTACCGCAAGAACCGCTCCTCCGACGAGGAAATCCGCGGAACTATGACAGTTTGGAAGCTGGCCCTTCTTATACTTGCGGGTTTTTTGGTATGGGGCAGTTTGGTGCAGACGAGGGCTTTTCTTACTTATGTTGACCTGAAGCGGCAGGATTTTACGTCAAAAGAGAGCATACCTGACTTCAAAGGTTTGTACGCCGACCAGATTAAGGCCAAGGTGGAAAAGACTTCAAAAGACGCAAAATCTCTTGCGAGCCTGCTCTCGGCGGTTAAATTTACTCCGAAACTTAATATTTTGCCCGACCTTATGCCCGCCGATATGTGGCTTACGTCCATGTCAATAAAATATCCCTATACTTTAAGGGATACGAGGGAAAGGAACTCTCTGCGTTTGGACGGGATAGTAAGCGTCTACAGCGGCAGGGAAGACGAGCTTGCCCTGGGCGCGCAGTTCAAAAATGCGGTGGAAGGGGCCAACGAGATGAACGACCTTTGCCGTTCCGACAGTGTTAAAATAGGGTATGACTTTAATGATACTCCGCTTATGAGCAGGCGTAAAAATTATATTTTGGGCACGAAATTTGTTTTAACCTGCGAGAGGGATAAGAAATGAGCTTTTTTGGCGATATAAAAGACGGCTTGACCGACGTAAAGAATATGCTTATGGAAGGCAATTATAAGCCTTTTATAAATCCTCTTATCTGCGTTGTCGTAGTAGGGATTTTAGTTTATTTTCTTAACGGCAGCGCGGTGGAAAAAGTAAACAGCGAGAAAAAGAAGATAGAGGCTTTGAGGGCCGAATCGGATAATATAGCCGAATATAAATCTTCAAAAGAATTGTACGAGAAACTTTTGCCGCAGCTGCCTCCTTTGGAAAAAAAGGACGAATGGCTTTTAGTCCAGATTGCCTCAATTTTTCCCAAAAGCGGCGCGGAGGTAAGCAAAACCGGCCGCAACGAACTTGAAACCGAAGGGGATATAACGCTGTCTTCCGTAAACTTGGAAGCTCTTATGAATTACGAGCAGCTGGGCAAATTAGTTGAAACTATTGAAAATTATCCTCAATTTTTAAGGATATCGGAACTAAACATTACGCGTCCCGAAGGGGATTTGGGAAAGATACGCGTAACTATGCGTCTGAGCACAATATTTGTGCCTGTGACAAAGAGTTAAAATTATGAAGAATATTAAGATATTACTGGGTGCAATTATGATTTGTTCGGCAATGCCGCTTTTTGCGCAAAAGGTGGAAATTCCCTCTATGCCCGAAGATCAGCGTCCGCCTATTGCGGCGGCTGCGGCGGCGGAAAAAGACGTTCAGGATGAAGTAAAAGAGGACGCAAAGCCGGCGGTGGGTACCGAAGCGGCTTTAACAAAACAAACGACGCCGCGTCCTATTGCGCCAAAAGCCGTTAAATTTGATCCTAAGAATAAGAGGGACCCTTTTCTATCCAAGGAAGAAGTGGAAACCATAGAAGCGGCCCGCAGGGCGGAGCAAAAAAGAGTTGAGGAAGAGAAGAAACTTCTTGAAGATGAGGCCCGCGCGCGTCATGAAGCGCTTGAGAAGCAAAGAAGGCTAGAGGAAGAGCTTAAAAAGTACCCTGCCAAAGCCATTATGGACAAAATTAACGTAGACGGCATTTTAGGTACAGAGGCTATTATTAACGGCGAAATAAAAGGCATAGGCGACACGGTTTTGGGCGCAAAAGTGATAAAAGTTTCAGGCGATTCCGTTACTTTTATTTTCAAAGGACAGACATTTAAGAGGAATTTACCGTTAACCCAATAAAGTTTAACGGGAAAAATTGCAGTTGTGAAATTAAGGAGGAAGTAATGAATAAAAAATTAGCTCTGACGCTGGCATTTGCTTTTGTTGCCGCCCAGGTTTTACTGCCTGTGCAGGCCTCTGCGCAAAACGCCAGACCCGAAGCGAAAGTTGCGGTGGTAGAAGATTTGTCCTACGGCGATGACAGCGGTTTTACGCGCGCCAAAGGCGAATCCGCCATCTATAAAGAAGTGGAAGCCAATTCCCCTCTTGACAGAAAAATTACCATAAGGGTTAACAACGTGCCGATAGGGACTTTCCTTAACAGTATTTCGGCTCAATCCAAGATTAACTTTATTATGGGCGAGGAGTTTGCGGGCAAGAAAGTATCCGCTTCTCTTTCAAACGTAACGGTCAGGGAAGCTTTAGACACTCTTTTAAGGGTGCAGGGGCTTGCTTACCAACGCGTCGGCAAGAGCGACAGCTATGTTATTACCAAACGCTCCGAAGAAGCTCCCGACGTAATCACAAAAATTTACACCCTGAATTACGTTTCCTTGCAGGCTCAAGGCAGCGTTTCTCAAGACCTTAGGGACATCATGCCGCGGGACGTTACTTCCACCAGCATTACGGGCGGGAGTTCTTCCGCCGTCAATATATTTGACTCTCAAAACCGCAGCGGTTTTAACTTGGGCAGCAACTTCAGCGGCGGCACCAGCAGCGGCGGGGAAGGCGCAAGCGCTATACTTTCAATCATCAAAAGCGTGCTTACCAAACAGGGTAAAATAGCTACCGACGCCAGAACCAATAAGCTTATTATCACCGATGTGCCGGAAGTTTTCCCTCAAGTGGAAAGCATCTTAGCCGAACTTGATATTAAAGCCCCGCAGATTTTAATTGAGGCGCAAATTGTTGAAGTAAGCAAGAGCTCCTCCTTTAACGCGGGCTTCACGTATGGTACGGGCGATTCTGGTATTATGGGTACGCTTACCGGCGGCAGCACGGAATGGTCGTGGGACAAGCTGGGCGTCGGCACAGGCGGCGGCATCCTTAAATATTTCAGCGCGGCGGGCGACGGCACTGCCGGCGACCCAATTAAAGCCGATTTTACCAGCCTTAAAATTGTTTTTAACGCGGTAATGGGCAACGGCGAAGCGCGCTCCTTGGGCAAACCGAAAGTTATTACGGTCAACAACAGCCCCGCGGTTATCACCTCTTCCAAAGAAGCGGCGGTAAGCACGGTTACAAGAAGCGATGGCAGCGGCTCCTCCGGCACAAGCACGACATCGGGCGTTGAAAGAAGAACGGTCGGTCTTATGCTCACGGTTGTGCCCCAGGTCAACAAGGAAGGTTTTGTAACTTTGCAGGTTAAGCCTTCTTATTCCGACTTAGTGGCCTCCCAAATCGCAACCGGTTCTATGGATACCGTAACGCGCGCCGTTTCAACCCAGGTAAGGGTAAAGAGCGGGCAGACGGTAGTCTTAGGCGGTTTGTTGCAATCTTCGGATAAAGAAAACATTTCTAAAGTTCCTTTGCTCGGGCAGATACCGATAATCGGGTGGTTCTTCTCCCATAAAGACACAAGCAAGGTAACAACGGATCTGGTAATTTTCTTAACTCCGACTATACTATCTGAGTAAAGCTTAAGAAGCAGAACGTAAATTTAACGGAAGGATTGTTCATATGGCTAAAAAGCTGATAGAAATATTGATAGAGCAAGGCAAAATCTCGCAGGAGAATCTTTCAAAAGCCACCTTGCACGCCAATCAAAATAATATGTCCGTAACGGACGCTTTGGTGGCGCTGGGTATTTTGAAAGAAGAGGACGTGATCATTGCTTTATCAAAACAGCTTGCAGTTCCCTACGCCAGCAGGGATAACGGCATTTTAGTTCCTGAAAAGGACCAAAATTTAGCTAATTTCATAACTGAGAAGTATGCTAGAGATAATCTGGTTCTTCCTCTTTTTGCTGAGGACGGTTCTCTGGCGGTAGCTATGAACGATCCTTCCAACGTGTTTTTAATTGACAATTTGAAAATGATGACGGGGCTTGAAATACAGCCCTTCATCGCAAGCAAGTCGCAGCTGTTTACGGCCCTGGATAGTTTTTACTCCAAGAAAAACGTGCTGGAACAGGTGATATCGGAAAAGATTGACGAAAAAGAAGACCAGGCCGTGGAAGGACAGGAAAACCTGGCCGAGCTTGCCAGCCCCGAAGGCAAACTGGATCTTGATAAAGATACGGTGACGGGCCCGGGTTCTCACCACATGAAACTGGTCAACGCTATTTTAAGGCAGGCTATGGGGGAAAGAGCTTCCGATATCCATTTGGAATTGTTTGACGAACGCGTCAGCCTGCGTTTCAGGATAGACGGTTCGCTGTATGAAAGGGCTTCGCCTCCGCGCGAGTCGGTGGCGGCTATTATATCTCGTATCAAGATTTTATCTAAACTGGACATCGCGGAAAAGCGTCTGCCGCAGGACGGCAGTTTTGCCGTAAGGTTTCATAACAGGACCATTGAGCTGCGCGTTTCCGTTTGCCCCACGGTGTTCGGCGAGAAACTGGTTCTCCGTATTTTGGATAAAGGTACGGCGGAACTTAACATTGACAGGCTGGGTTTTGAGCCCCGCCAGAAAAAAGACTTTTTGGAAGCGGCTGCCATGCCGCACGGCTTAATATTTCTGACAGGCCCGACCGGTTCGGGCAAAACCACCACGCTTAACGCGGTTCTTACAACTATTAAGACGGTGGAACTTAACTATATGACGCTTGAAGATCCTGTTGAGTACAAGCTTACGGGTATCAGTCAGGTGCAGGTAAAACCGCAGATAGGATTAACTTTTGCCGCGGGCCTGCGTTCTTTCCTGCGTCAGGATCCGGACGTTATTCTAGTAGGCGAGGTTCGCGACTCTGAAACGGCCGAAGCCTGCCTTAAAGCGGCGCTTACGGGCCACTTGGTGCTTTCAACTTTGCATACAAACGAGGCTATCGGCGCCGTTCCTCGTATCATAGATATGGGTGTGGAGCCGTTTTTGCTTTCAAGCAGTTTAGCTTTAGTGGCTGCCCAACGTCTTGTAAGGGTGCTGTGTCCTTATTGCAAGATACCGTATGTTCCCTCTCCTACGATAGTGGAACAGGCCTTAAAAGAATCGGCTCTGCCCGAGAGGGAAAAAGGAACATGGACATTCTTTAAGGCGCATGGCTGTCCCAAATGTGCGGGCACGGGATATAAAGGCAGAAAAGCTATTTACGAAGTTTTTAAGATTAACGAAGCCATGCGCAACACGATATATAAGACTAAAGACCTTATAGAATTAAGGGAGTCCGCTATGTCAACAGGCGCGTGGAATTTAAGGGCCAGC
Organism: Elusimicrobiota bacterium; assembly: GCA_023398295.1. GTDB lineage: Bacteria > Elusimicrobiota > Elusimicrobia > Elusimicrobiales > Elusimicrobiaceae > Proelusimicrobium. Next base: position 33,131 of record JAEWSL010000046.1, read on the forward strand.
GGGTGGAGAAAAGCCGTCAAAGGCATAACTTCCGTAGAGGAAGTGCTCTCCGTTACGACGGCCATAGAGTAAGCAAAATAAAACGGAAGGGGTGGAACAATGCCTAGATTCAATTATGTAGCCCAAGACAGAAGCGGGCGCAACTACAAAGCTTTCATTGACGCAGAAAGCAAAGAGAAGGCTGTTGATTATCTGCAAAGCAAGGGCATACTTGTTTTGGAAATATCTTCGGTATTCCGCAAAGATGTTTTTGGCTCTTTTTTTAAGAGCGCTCACTCCATAGGAACCGTAAGGGTAAAAGGCCACGTTATGGCGTTCTTCGCCGAGCAGCTTGCAACCCTTATTGCAGGCGGCGTGCCTTTGGTGCGCGCGATATCGCTTTTGGGCGAATATTCCACAGACAAACATTTGGGCCCCGTTCTTTTGGCTATTGCAAGGGACGTTGCCTCCGGCAACTCCATGCACGGCGCGCTGTCCAAATTCCCTAAAGTTTTTGACCATACATGGCTTGCCATGGTGCAGGCGGGCGAAGTGGGCGGGCACTTGGCGGAAGCTCTTTTGCAGGTTGCAAAATACGTAAAATCCACCGACAGCTTAAAAAGCAAGATTATAACGGCTATCACTTATCCTGCTATTTTGCTTCTTATGTCTTTGGGTGTGCTAACGTACTTTGTCGTCGGCATAGTTCCTACTTTTGCCTCAATATTTAAGGACTTTGACATGAAGCTGCCCGCGCTTACTTTACTGGTGCTTTCGGTTTCCACCGCTGTAAGGGAGCATTTATTTTTGGTGCTTTTCGGCATAATAGCGTTGATAGCGGGTTTTATAATGGCTATTTCAACGCCGACGGGCAAATATATGTGGCACAGGTTTCACCTCAAGGTGCCTCTTTTCGGTTCGTTTATAAGCAATATTTATTTTGAAAGAATACTTTCCACAATGGCTACGCTGCTTACCAGCGGCGTCAGCATTATCAACGTGCTTAACGTTATGGAAGAAGCTTTTGAAAGCAATATTATCATTCAGAAAGCGCTTGTTGCGGCAAAGAGGGACGTTTCCACCGGCAAAAGTATTTCGGAAAGCTTTAGAAAGACGGGCGTTTTCCCCGGGCTTATGACTGAAATGATGCTGATGGGCGAGGAATCCGGCCGTCTGCCTCACATTTTAGACACGCTTTCAAAGTTTTATACTGAGCAGATAAATCAGTTTATAGCGCGCTTCAGTTCTTTGATAGATCCTATTTTGATTGTCGGCATCGGTTCTATTATTGCGGTAGTTGTGCTGTCAATATTTATGCCTATCTTCAAAATGTCGCAAATCGGTATGTCCAGCGGCGGTTAATTTGACGGCGGAGGGGGCCTTATGAGTAAAAGAGGTTTTACTTTAATTGAGGTATTGGTGGTGGTGGTTTTTATAGCGATAGTGTCAATGGTTGCTTTTCCTTCGTACAAAAAGGCAAAAGCGATTTCGGCTAATGATGCTGCGCGCGTCAAGCTTTTGGAACTGGCGACGGCTGTTATGATGTATAATGAATCCGATAATATGGACTCAGACGGCAAATTTCATAAAGTAGCCGGCGATTTTGACGGCAATCGTCCAGTTGCTCCTACAGACTCTATGTATACCTATGAATCTCTGATGGACCTTTTTGACGATACTACAAACGACACAAATAACACACCGTATCTTGCCAATAAGGACAGCTGGTATCCCGCCAACGGTGTTTTTGGGGATTTTAACGGATACCACTACATTGTTTGCGTGAGAGAGGCCGGTATAGATCAACCGGATGCTGTCTGTGATACCGATAAAGTAGCTGTAATGATTCTTAAGAATAATTTAGCGGGAGACCACAGATTTAATTATGAGCCTGCCAATGCTACAGGGAAAGGTATTGCGTGGGTTTCCTGGGATAATCCCGGCAAGGTTCAGGTTGACTACGATATGAAAAAGGACGTCAGCTTAAAATCGGTCGGATCGTAAGGAGATTTTATGCAAAAGCTTATGATAAAAAATAAGGGCTTTACACTTATAGAGTTGTTGGTTACAATATTAATAGTATCCATTTTGGCTACATATTCTATTTTGGCGTACAGGAATTCTATTTTTGAATCTGAAAATAAATACGCCAAGGCAAAATTGGAAGTTATCAATGCCGGTATTGAGCGCATGGAGGCAGAATACCCTGGTGCTTTTGCTGCATTTATAAGTCAGGGAGATAATAAGTTTACAAGCGAAAGTAAGTCCTGCCGCTTTACGGAAGATGGCGCAAATAAGGGCAAATTTTATCCGCACCCGAACGCTTTGATATCCTGCGGTTTTGTGCCGCAGATTGAATTTGACGCTGATTCATTAAAATATAACTTCTTTCTTAACAAAGAGGGAGATGAATGCGCCATTGCAGCGGAAGGCGGCGCGACGACAAATTGCAATAAGAAAGTTTTTATGAGGCCTAAGCCCGAGGCAAAAACGGGCAGAGATACGGATTACTGCGCTTGTATTGACAGAAGGGGACGCGCCTATGACGGTTCATAAGACTGTAAAAAAGAACGGGTTTACTTTACCGGAATTGCTTGCGGTTATGGCAATTATGGCGATACTTGCTGCGGTAAGTTCGCCTTTTATCCGCGGCTATATAAGGGACGCCGGCAATGAAAAAGCAAAAAGTACTTTGCGTCTTATTGCCGTAGGATATAAAAATTTTATTTACGAGCACCAGACGCGCAGCAACGGTTTATCTATGCAAGGAAGGCTTAATACCAACTCTGACGAGTGTCCCGAAGAATTAAGCGGGGCATTATCGTCCGAGTATTTAATAGGCTGCCATTATGTGTCAAACATAAGCTGGGAAGCTTATGATAAGAGATACGAGTTTTATGTCGGCTCTGCAGCTCAATGCTGCACGGAAGGGCCCGAAGACGCATGGGCCTGCATGAAGGGCGCTGCGCAAGAAGGCGATTATAAAACGGGCTACTGCGCATGGATTGCCTCCGACGGTACGCTTGACGATAATAAAGAAGATGAAGAAGCGGGCACTTAGGCGGTATTATTATGAATAATAAAAAAGGCTACACTATAGTAGAAGCTTTGATTGCCATGCTTTTGGTGGCAATAGTGGTGGGGGGCATATTCTCCGCGCTGATGGCCGCGCGCCGCGCTATTAGCGAGCCGAGCTCCCGAGAAGACACCTATTTTACCGCCGAGGACATTTTGAATACTATGCGGGCGTGCACTTCTGCAAAAAGTATGGACGAAAATCCCATGAACAGCGATTACCTTGAAAAATGCGGGCAAATGCTGTCCTCCGGCGCGCAGGTAAGAGAGATGTTTGAAGTCGGAGAGCATACTAATATTGCCGACGATAAGCTGCCAGAAAGTTGTACGGGCAACTCTTCAATAACTTATACCGTCACAAGTTTACCCGTAGCCGATCCCGACAGCAACGAGCAGCTTGCCCCTTTGTCTCAAATTGATCTCCATATAGTCTGCAACAAGGGGACGAAACTATGACGAGCAAAAAAGGTTTTACCTTAATGGAACTTTTGGTAGCCGTGTTTATAAGCGGTATGGTTACCGTTGCTTTGGCGGCGGTGTGGAGGGCGGCCTCCCTTCAAACTTCGCAAAGCCAGCGCCAGACTATCCTTAAAAATAATGTGACTATATTTTTGAGAGAGATGCACAGAAATATATCCGAGGCCGATATCATATTTTTCCCTTCGCCCGAGAATAATAACAAGGAATATATAATCGGCGGCAGGAGGGTTTATAAAATTGATAAGGAGAATTGGAGCGCTTACTGCCTTTCAGAGGATAGCCGCCTTTATCAGTGCAACGGTGAAGATTTGTCAGAGCCCAAATTTTTTAATTATTGTTATGAGGACGAAAAGATTTATTATCAAGAAGCCAGCAAAGGCGGCACTTCGGGCACTATAGACAGTCTTGATACTTTTACTTGCAGCAGCGGCACAGTAGTGCTGACAAACGTTACATATTTTAACGTTAAAGCTTTAGATAATGCTACCTTTGAAGTCGCCTTAAAAATAAATAAAGATTTCGGGGACGGTACAACGCCGATAAAACTTAGTATTATAAAAGAATTTACATCCGCAGGGGGATTATAAAGATGTTTATAAGTATGAGGAACAGAAAAGGCTCCGCCTTAATGCAGGTTTTGGTACTGGGCAGCGTAATAGCTACTATAGTGCTTTTGGTTTTAAGGTTTGCCATGTCGCGCACTACAAATGTGGTAAAAACAAAACGCAGAGTGGTGTCCAAAGCGGTTGCGGAGGCGTGTTATGCCCAAATAAACGCTATTATAACGGCGCGTGAACTTGCGGGGAAGCCTCTTGTAACTTTTGACAGTGAAAACAAGCCTAAAAATCTAAGCTGTACTGTCGGCCCAAAAACTTATACCGTAACAATTCAAAGCCGTACCTGCGAAGGCGTAAATAATGCCAGCAGTCCCTGTTTCCAATATAGTATGGATGTTGACATGAAAGAGATAGAAAATAGACAAAATATATGGCAGTAGAGAGTAGCTTTTCCTGTTTTGTATCTGAAAATCCGATTGTTCTGTGAGGGGCAATCGGATTTTTAGATAAAATTTTTGATATGCGAAAGTAGAAAAAGATGAAACACTTTTTTGTTTTTTTGCTGGCGCTTTTCTTAATCGGGCTGATAGTTTTTACGGCCGCCGGCGGCGGTGCAGATAAAATAACAAGTCTGTATCATTCCGTATACAACAAAACGGTTTCGGCCTTAAAACTCGGGCAGGAAAGCGCTTTGCAGCGTTACGAAGACAAAAAGGCAAGCGCGCGCGCCGTTGATTCCGATTATAAATACGCAGAGCAGTCCCCCGCCGCTCTTTCGGAAATTCTTACGGAAAGTATTTCTTCTTCTTCGGCTTTAAGTTCTTCGCAAACGGCTGCCTCTTCAGGAAAAGATTTTGCGGGAGCTTTTTTGGAAAATAAAAATATAGAGGATACTAAGCCGCTTCCGGATTCTGCGCCGGCTCCCGCGGATATTCCTTATGTAGAGCAGACGCCCTCTCCGCTTTTGCGCCGCGGGGAGAAGCAAAATCCTTATTCCGACAATACGGGCATCGCCTGGATTGACAGTTCGTCCTCCCATTTCAATTTGAAGGTGGAGCCGCATAATAAAATCATCATGACGCCCAATTTGGGCATGCGCTTTGAAACCGTTTACCAGATATTAAACAGAAATATATCCTGGATGCTGGGCGGGAAAGCTTCCGTTTACGTCTACCAGAATAAGCCGGATTTTTTGAAGTACGAGCCTTCTGCGGCGGCGTGGTCGGGGGCGTTTTACTCGGCTTCGCAAAACCGCATCGTTATGTATGACGAACCTAATAATACCAATAAAATGATATCGCATTTTATGCATGAGCTTACGCACCTCTTCGTCCAAAACTTTTTTAATCCGCCCGACAGGAAAATTGACGTTGAACCTCCGATATGGCTAAACGAAGGCCTTGCCGTTAATATGGAAGATATCGCCATAAACAACAACGGCGGCGCGTGGAACGAAGACTTGGTCTATGCCGTTATAAGCCCGCCTACGCGCGGAACAAGCGCTTCCGCGCGCGAAATAGGCGGCACTGAAGTAGCCACATTGCAGACGGTTAACAGTCCGCTGTCCTTAGGCGCGCGCGCAAGAATGTTTAATACAAATCAGGGAATAAAGTTTCAAAACTTCCGAGATTTTGTGAAAATGGAATCCTATGATAAAGCCGAAAAAGCGAACCTGACGGACATTTGGTATTTTCAGGCTTTTGCGATGGTGAGATTTCTGTTTCGTCCCGACGAAAGCGTGCAGCCCAAAAAGCGCATGCAGTTTGAGTATTTTACAAAACTGCTCTCGGATATAGAGGAAAAAAAGGACGCAAACGGCAAACCTCTTCGTAACGCCCGCGGCCAGATTATGCTTCAAAGAACGTCGCTTGAAACGGCTCTTAACAAAGCCTACGGCTTTAAGGATACCGATGATTTTGAGGATAAATTTTGGCCCTGGCTCTATCAGTATCAAGACGATCAACTCTCGCGCAAGCAGTCCGATTAAATCTTTGTGTTTTGAAAATAAAAAAACGGCGTATTTTAATACGCCGTTTTTTTGCTGTTAAAGCGGAGATTTATTTATATTCTTCTTTAAGTTCAAGGTCGGCTTTTTTATAATCGTCTATGGCCAAAGAGGTTTTACCCAGTTTTTCATAGGCGAGTCCGCGCAGATAGTAAAGCAGTTTTGTCTGACGCAGGGCAAGGCCTTTTTGGTATTCCTCAAGGGCGGCCTGATATTTATCCTGCTTCATATAAACGCTGCCCAGGGCTATAATAGCTTCCACATTGGAAGGATTTAGCTCCAAGGCTTTCTTTAATATAATAACCGCCTGGTCGTACTTTTCGTAAGAAGCGTAAGCAGATCCAAGAGCGCTGTAAGCCTCGCTTCTGTAAGGCTCGGCCCGGCGGACTTTATCAAAATCTTCTATTGCTTTTGAAAAGTCGCCCAAAGCGAAATAGGACATGCCCCTGCCGCTGTAAGCCTCAATATTGTCGGGATCTTTTTCCAAAGCTTTGTTGAAGTAAGAAACAGCTTTTTCGCGGTTGCCTTTTTTGTATTGCACTTCGCCCATGGCCTGATAGTCTATGGAAGTCTTAGGGCTTAGCGCGCCGCACCCCGCCAGCAGGAAAGCGCAAAGCGCCAAAGGCATAAAATTCTTGAACATAAAAACCCTCCTTAAACTGCAAATTGCGTAATATTGCGGCTAAGGTTTAAGCCTGTCCATAAGACGGGGGAAAGGAATAGTTTCCCTCAAATGCTTTGCGCCGCACATCCACGCCACCATTCTTTCAATGCCCATGCCAAATCCCGCATGAGGCACGCTTCCGTACCTGCGCAGGTCCAAATACCAGTCAAAAGCTTCCACGGGCAAATTTTGTTCTTTAATGCGCTCCACAAGGGCGTCATAGTCTTCTTCTCTCTGGCTGCCGCCTATAATCTCGCCGTAGCCTTCGGGGCCTATGACGTCAACGGCAAGGGCAAGGCGCGGATCTTGGGGATCGCGTTTCATATAAAAGGCTTTTATCGCCGCCGGATAGCGGTGTATCATAACGGGGCGGTCAAAGTTTTCGGAAATTAAAGTTTCCTCGTCGCCGCCGATGTCGCCGCCCCAGGGGGTGGCGTTGCCTTTTTTATTTAAGATTTCAATAGCCTGCGTATAAGAAATGCGCGGGAATGGTTTTTTGATATTTTCAAGTTTAGTTATATCGCGCTCAAGCGTTTTGAGTTCGCTTTGACAATTTTTGAGAACTTTTTGCACGATATAACAAATGAAATCTTCGGCCAAATCCATATCGTCGTCAAGGTCATTGAAGGCGACCTCGGGTTCTACCATCCAAAACTCAGTAAGATGCCTGCGCGTCTTTGATTTTTCCGCGCGGAACGTCGGGCCAAAACAGTAAACTTTGCCAAAAGCCATTGCTCCGGCCTCGGCGTATAGCTGCCCGCTTTGAGAGAGGAAAGCTTTTTGGTCAAAATAATCTGTTTCAAAAAGTGTGCTTGTTCCCTCGCAGGCGGCGGGGGTTAATATGGGGCTGTCCAGCAAAGTAAAGCCGTTGTTCTTGAAATATTCTCTGATGGAAAAAATTATTTCATCGCGGATTTTAAGCGTTGCCGTCTGTTTGCTTGAGCGCAGCCAGAGATGGCGGTTATCCATAAGAAAAGCGGTGCCGTGGTCTTTCGGAGATATCGGATAATCTTTTGCGGCCTGTAAAATTTTGATATTGCTTACGCCTAGCTCAAAGCCGAGGGGGGAGCGTTTGTCTTCCCTCACCGTCCCCGTTATTTCAAGCGAAGATTCCTGTGTAATGCCGTCGGCCAGTTTGAACATTTCCTCGCCGACGTCGCCTTTGAAAACGACGCATTGAATTATCCCCGTGCCGTCGCGCAGCTGAAGGAAAACCAACTTCCCGCTTGCGCGTTTGTTGTAAAGCCAGCCTTTTAAGGTTACGCTCTGCCCTGCGTATTTGCCGATTTCATTTATATAAATTTTTGCCATAAATCCTTCTTGGAGATTAGAAATTTGATATGCGTTTTTTCAAGCGCGCGGCCCGGCCGCTTTATAAAAAAATGGACGTGATCGGGATTGAACCGACGACCTCTTCGTTGCGAACGAAGCGCTCTCCCAGCTGAGCTACACGCCCTTGCAGATATTATATCAATTTACTTTGTTCTCCATCAATATTAACGAATTAACTACAACGGCGATATAGTGTTAAGGGCAGATATGTCGGGCGCACAATTTTCCATATTTGGAGGAAATTTGTTTTGCGCGCCGCAGGCGCGAGGCCGTCCGTTAAACGCCCATTTGTAGTACCTTGTGTGATTTTTTGATTTTGGATGTATTTTTGATTTTTTTCAAGCGACGCGTACCAACGAAGAAGGGAGCGTAGCGACAACTCGGTACGCAAGCAAAGAAAAAAATCAAAAATAGCCCAAAAGCAGAAAATTGTTCACTTGATATATTTGCTTTTTTGCCAAATGTCGTTATGTCATTAGGGGGTGCTTGCTAAAGGGATAAATAAAGTCTATAATAGTCTAAGACTGCCCTAACAGTCGGAGGCATTTTTGTGAGTGAAATATTCTATGTAAGCCGTAAAAATTATGAAAAGCTCCTGCAGGAACTGGAGGAGCTTAAAAAGACAAAAGCGCATCTTTCCGAAGAGATAGGCGAGGCTGCCCGTCAGGGCGACCTGAAAGAGAATGCGGAGTATATTGCCGCCAAAGAAAAGCAGGCCGAAACTCTCTCTAAAATAAACGAGCTGGAAATAAGATTGCGCAATATCCAAATTACTGATAATTTAGATGTTAACAGGAGTGAGGCCAGAATAGGCGCTACTGTTACGATTGAAGATGTTTCCGACGGGGAAAAAACAGTTTATACTTTAGTGGGCTCTATGGAAAGCAATCCGGATAAGGGCCTTTTATCAGTGAAGTCGCCTATAGCGCTGGCTATGTTGGGCAAGAAGGAAAATGATGTTTTTGAAGTTATCTTGCCGCGCGTGAAACGCAAATATAAGCTTGTAAAACTTGAATATAAATAGGAGAAGATATGAGCGCAGAAATAGAAACGCTGGCCAATAAAACCATTGAGCCTTTTGTATTGCTCTTTAACAAATCGGTGGAGCTTATACCTGGCATAATAATAGCTTTGGTAATGCTGTTTGTCGGTTTGTTTTTATCCCGTTGGACAAGCACAATAGTAAAGAAGCTCTTGAACGCGATAAAGCTTGACACTTGGACTTCCAAAATAGGGGTAAACGAGATTTTAACAAGAGTCGGTTTTGGCAAATCGCCTACTTATGTTATTGCTTTTGTTCTTTCCTGGGCCGTGATGATTACTTTCATCATGATAGCCGCCGACGCTTTGCAGCTAAACACTATACACGTTATGCTTGCAAAACTTTTGGGCTTTATACCTAAACTTTTTGTGGCTATAATTATCTTATTTACCGGTCTTCTGTTCGGCAGGTTTGTTGAGCAGGTTGTCAAAAACTCTGCAAAAGCAAACAATATACGCGGCGGCGTATTATTCTCAAAGATAATAAATATATCGGTGGTAGTGTTCTCCAGCTTACTTGCTTTGCAGCAAATTAACATAGAACTTGCGCTGATAAACGAGCTTATTGTTATTGTTCTTGCCTCTTTCGGCTTGGCGTGCGCAATTGCTTTGGGGCTTGGCGCAAGGCCTATTGTGGAGGAATTTTTGAGAGATATTCTCAAAAAAGAAAAAGAAGGGCAATAGATTTATCCCTCCTTTCCAGGAAAATCCCCCGGGCATAAAGTTCGGGGGATTTTTATTTGCCGCGTTTTTAATTTCGTGCAGACTAAAAAGAATCTTTGCGCAAAATGTAATCTATCTGGGAGGCTATCTGCGCCGTGTGATTGGGGCTGTATCCGCTCCAGCGGTATATCTGGCCGTCCGTATTATCAAATAAAACGGTATGAGGAAACCCGCGTACGCCCATCTTTGAGGTCAAATTTCTGCCGCCGTAAATCAATTTTGCGTGTTGTATATTGGCCGCTCTTGCGAAATCGCGGGCTTGGGCGGGGCTGTCCTCGGAGAGGATTATAAGGACCTGCGCCCTCCCATCGTCATATTTACTTGCGAGGGCTTCAATATATGGGGCCAGTCTTTTGCAATATCCGCAGTAAGTGGCCATAAAGGAAACTACCACGGGTTTTTGGGTACGCAGCGCGTCAAGGTCAAAGGTATCATATGTTTGAATGGGGGCTGCAGCCTTATAGCTCGGGAAAGAAGTTTCTTCTTCAGCGGCGGTTGTTTTCTCCTGCGGCGGGGGCGTCTGCGGCTGGCAGGCGCAGAAACAAAGAGAACACAGACATAAGCAAAGAGGGAGTTTTTTCATATATAAGATTATAATTTTATTTGAAATGTTATACAACACTTTTAGCAAAAATTGATAAAATAGATATATTAGGCGGGTAAAGTGAAAAACAAAAGATTTTCTTTTAGACGTTTCCTTTTTGAGAGTATGGAAATTGTTTTTATGCCGCGTTCTTTCGGCGCGGTGCGGTTTTCTTTTCGTCCGCTTTTTGCGCTTATTTTGTTTTTATTGTGGCTTGCGGTTACGGTTTGGGCGGCGTGCCTTGCTTTTGAAAGGATAGATTACAGCGTCAGCAAAGCCGAGAATAAAGTTATGAAAGCCAAGCTTGCCATGATTGCAGAAGAACTTTCGCGCAACCGCAAATACATAAAACTTGCGCGCAAGACCGACCGCGAAATGCGCAGCATGCTGGGTATGTCCGACGGCAATTATATCAATTTGCCTTCGGGCCTTGCGCAGGGCAGGGAGGAGCGCGCAGTTAACTTTAAGGAAATGTTTTCGCGCAAAGCGCAGGATATTGACGAGAAAGAGTTAAATTCTTTCTTAGGCGGGAATACCGAAGACGCCCAAAAGACTCTTGCCGGCTTTCAGGAAATTGCCTGGTTTTACGCTAATCAGAAAAATGTTTCCGATGCGACGCCTTCAATTCCTCCCACGCAAAATGCTAGAATAACATCTGGGTTCGGCTACCGCCTTTCCCCGTTTGGGACGCATATCGCCTCCTATCACTACGGGCTTGATTTTGCGGGTAAGCCCAATTCCAAGATAATGGCCACAGCCGAAGGCGTTGTGCGTCAGACCGGCTGGGCGTCCACCTACGGGCAGGCTGTTTTGATAGATCACGGGTTCGGCTATTCCACGCTTTACGGCCACCTTGCCGATATACGCGTTAAGCGCGGCGATAAGGTAAAACGCGGGCAGATTATAGCCAATATGGGCACAACTGGCCGCTCCACCGGGGTGCATTTGCACTACGAAGTTTGGAAAGACGGCACGCCCGTTAA